>JAZOQV010000001.1:0-14850 GCA_045656265.1 Acutalibacteraceae bacterium
CTGCAATACCGACATCAAAAAATCTGTTAGGATACTTTAAAGCAAACTCGGTAAGGCCTGTACCCTCGGTCATGGCTGCGGTAATTGCTACCACCTTTTCGTCAGTACCTGCTAAATCACACAATGCTTTGCCGAACTCTGCAGAAAAATTATCTGAAACACTGTTATCAACTCCGTTATCAACGTTAAATGGAGATACACCGTGATAATAATCGGGCAAAGCTTCTGCATACTTATATCCTTTACCTTTAATAGTAAGAGCGTGGATTATAACGGGCCTTTTAGACTGCTTTGCAATTTGCATAACCTGTTCAAGTTTTGCTATATTATGTCCGTCGACAGGACCTAGATAATTAAGACCAAATCCCTCAAAAACATTATTATGATATACAACATTTTTAAGCATTAGTTTTGAGTTATATAAACTGTTACGCAATCCCTCGCCAATAAGTGGTATTTTCCTTACAAATTTTTCTATTACGTTCTTTAAAGTATAGTACCTTGGGTTGGTACGCACTTTATTGAGATGCTTAGCAAATCCGCCAACGTTTTTTGAAATAGACATTTTATTATCGTTAAGAATAATAATTAGTCTTTCGTTATTTAGTGGCAAATTATTTAATCCTTCAAGTGCCATGCCGCCTGTTAATGCGCCATCGCCAATAACCACTACCGTATAAGCGCCGTTTTTGAGATAAAAATTACCTTTTGCTATTCCGCAAGCAGCAGAAATAGAATTACTACTATGTCCGGTAACAAAAGGGTCGTGCTCGCTTTCTTCTGGGCGCATAAATCCGGAAATACCGTCTTTTTGCCTTAAAGTAGAAAAAGCATCTCGCCTACCCGTTAGCAATTTATGTGTATAGCACTGATGTCCAACGTCAAAAATAATAGAGTCTTTTGGAGAATCAAAAACACTATGAAGAGCAACTGTTAATTCAACAACGCCCAAGTTTGACGCAAGATGACCACCGGTTGTAGAAACGGTGTTCATAATAATATCGCGCAACTCTTCACATAACGCGTTCTTCTCTTCAATATTTAACCCTTTTAGGTCGTTAGGTTCATTGATTTTGTTAAGATACTTATAATCCAAATTTATTTTTCCTTTTAATTTCTTCTGTCTAAAATGTCTATTGTGAAATCTTTCAAAAGATTTGCGGTTTCGCCAAAAGGCTTTAAAGATTCTATCGCTTTTTCTGTATATTCATTTGCAAGTTTTCTTGCAGTATCTAAACCGAGTGTTGAAACAAATGTCGATTTATTGTTTTGAGAATCACTACCAATCGGCTTCCCAAGTTCTTCAGTGGTTGATGTTACGTCCAAAATATCATCAACAATTTGGAAGGCTACACCTAGATTATACCCAAAATCAAACGCGGCTTTTTGTTCTTCTTCGCTTGCATTGGAAATAACACAACCCATAAGGCAGGCAGCTTGTATAAGGCGAGCAGTCTTTAGAGTACACATTTGCAATAAAGTTTTATCATCAACCCGCTTTTCTTCACTTTGGAGGTCAATAACCTGACCACCGACCATACCGTCAACTCCGGCAAAATCAGAAAGAATATTAACGCATTTTAGTATGTTATCGGGGTTGGAGTTTTTGCAGGTTGAAATAACATTAAAAGCCAAAGTTAAAAGAGCATCGCCTGCAAGTAATGCAATATCCTCGCCAAACTTTTTATGGCATGACGGCATACCGCGCCTCATATCATCATTATCCATACAAGGCAAATCGTCGTGTATTAAAGAATAAGTATGCACCATCTCTAAAGCCGCAGCAATGTTCGATGCGTCCTCTCGGTCGCCACCGCAAATATCTGCAAACTCCATTAAAAGACACGGTCTTATCCTTTTACCGCCAATGCTTACACTATAACGCATAGCATCTCGAACGTCTTCATAAAGAGTTGGTTTGCTATTTAATAATAGTTGGAGGCGATCGTCAACAAGTTGCTTGTAATTCGAAATAATATCTTTACTCATCAGTTTTTTCCTTTAAATATTCATCTATTTCAATAATTTTTTGTTTAGCGTTTTCAAGTTGTAAAGTGCAATTTTTAGCAAGGGTTAATCCTTCTTCATAGAGTTTTACTGACTCTTCTAAAGACACACTACCGCTTTCCAACTTACTAACTATTGCCTCTAATCTTTCAATTGAAGCTTCAAAGTTTTGTTCTTTCATAATTTACTCCTTACTAACTTCAATAACTTTACATTTCGCAGTGCCATCGATAAATTTTACAGTCATTTTAGAATCAACTTCAATGTTACTTGCCGTTGCTATTTGTCCCTTTTCGTTGTATGCAAGTGAAAAACCTCGGGACATAACAGAAATTGGATTTAATGTTTCAAGTTTTTTGAACAGTAGACTTGCTTTGTTTTCAAACTCATTATGTTTTAGGCGAGAAAACACATAAAACTTATCTATTAAAGAACATAGCGCATCCCGTTTAGCATTCAAAGCATTTGTACTTTCAACAAACACATTGCTTTGCAAAACTCTATCTAACCTTTCATACATTATGTTTATAAAGTTAGTACACAAATCAAAAATTCGATTTTTTAACATCGTAGCATCTGCAATTTTTGTTAAAATATCCGGAACAACAATTTCTGCAGCAGCAGACGGTGTCGGCGCCCTAAGGTCTGCAACAAAATCACATAAAGTAAAATCGGTTTCATGCCCTACTGCAGAGACAACGGGAATTGGGGACATAAAAATCTTGCGCACAAGCGACTCATCGTTAAAACACCACAGGTCCTCAACAGAACCGCCACCTCGTCCAATAATTATAACGTCAATTCCTGAGGCTTTATAAACCTTGTCAAGCATTTCGGTCATACTTTTGGCTGCGCCTTCGCCTTGAACTAGCACCGGGCAAACAACCAATTCAATAAGCGGATTTCGACGTTCGGAAACCGATATAATATCCTTAATAGCAGCACCTGTATTTGATGTTAGCACCGCAACGCGTTTTATACTTTTTGGTAAGGGTCGCTTTCTTTCTAAATCGAACAAGCCCTCTTTTCCAAGTTTTTCTTTTAGTTGTTCAAAGGCTATCGCTAAAGCACCTGCGCCCAAAGGTTGCATATCTTCACAATATATCTGATACTGTCCATCGCGTTCATAAACTGCAACTCTGCCACGAATTATAACCTTCATATTGTTTTCCGGAACGAATTTTAGCCTTGATGCCGAGCGATTGAACATAACGCACTTAATAACCGAATTTTCATCTTTTAATGAAAAATACAAGTGTCCGCTAGAATAATGATTTTTGAAGTTTGAGATTTCGCCTTCAACAAAAACATTAAGTAAATTCAAATCGCCATCAAAAACGCTTTTTATATAAAAATTAAGTGCAGAAACTGTTAATACACTTGGTGTCATAAAACAATATAACCTTCCTTAATTGCAGTTAATATTGCAACGCCTGCAGCGTTATCACAAGAAAACTCAGGTCTAGAAAAAACACAGTTAAATCTAGATTTGATTTCGTTTCTAATGATTGTATCAGACATTACTCCGCCCGCATATACAATTGGCAAGTCGCCAAATATTTCCTGACCATACTCGGTCATTTTAACGATAGTTTTAGTTACTGCGTCCAAGCAAAACAGAGCAACATCCTCTTTCAAAGCTCCATTTTTAAGCATATCTAAACATAGATTTTCAACACCAGAAAGGCAACAATTACCATCTTTTAAAACGGGTTTGTATTTTCTAATTAGTTTACCGCTACTGGCGAGTTTTTCAAGTTCAGCGCCACACGGAAATTTTAGACCAAGCATAACGCCCACCCTGTCAATAACTTGACCTGCATTCAGGTCTAATGTTACACCAATAGGAGTGCATTTAATTATTAGTTCGCTATCAGGTACAATATGCAACATTTCAGTTGTGCCACCCGACACGTGAAACGCAATAAATTCTCTTTTTAATAAGTCTAACCTATCCACAGAATAAACTGCCGCTGCAATATGACCTCGCTGATGCGAAAAATAATGAAGATTGCTTTTTAGAGAATTAGCCGCAAGAGAAGCAGCGCTAACCCCTGCTAAAAAGCAAGGCATATAACTATCTTCTAAATCTCGAGGTTTACTAGAAACACCGACCGCTGTAATTTCTTCGCTTATATCAGACAGTGCGAGATTTGAAACATACGGAATGTTTTTAGTGTGTTGAAAAACGGCATCGCTTTGGCGAAGTCCTTTTTGACCTTCTTGTACCTCTAACAACTTACGCTTTGAAATTACCTTGTTTTCCTTTGGCAAATACACTGCAACCGAAGTGGTGTAATTGCTAGTATCTATACCTAGTACTGCCATTTTATGATTTTGCGATTGTGCCAAGCACACCGTTTACAAAAGATGCATCTTCTTTAGTAGAGAAGGTTTTTGTAAGTTCAACCGCTTCGTTAATAGAAGCGCCAACAGGAATATCATCCATAAATTTAATTTCATACACAGCTAATCGCATAACGCTTAAAGCAACACGTGAAATTCTATCCAACGTCCATTCTTTAAGATTGGCAGATATTAAACCATCTATAGACTCTATATTATCGAATACGCCAAAAATAGCATCTTTGCAATATTCACTCTCGGTATAAGCCTCTGCTTCTAAAGCATCGCTTATGATATCTTCCAAAGAATCGTCTTTAAAAGATTTTTCAAAAACAATTGCGAAAGCTTGTTGACGTTCTTCTTTTCTAGTCATAAAAACACCTACTAATAATAAAATATACAATTATACATTTATATATTTTATAACATAATGCGCAAGATTGCAATGCTTTTATTCGTAAAAATGAAAAAATATGCATAAAATGTATAAAAGAGTTGAATAGATTATTTTTTTATGATATAATCACTATAAATATGTAATATGGGGTGGTTATATGTCGAAGGTTGGTTTTAGACGCGAATTATTAGGTTTCAACCGCGAAGACGTAATTGAATATATTAGAAAAATTCAGAACGATAACAGTTCTAAAGAGCAAGAACTTATTGCTTCACTTGAAACATTAAATGCCAGAAACGCTGAACTTATTGATGAAATAAAGAAAATTCCTATGCTTGAAGCCGAGCTAGAGATTAACAAAGCGACCATAGAAAAACTTGCAAAACAGATTTCCGATTTTGAGGCTATTAGAGAAGAAACCGAAAACGTTAGCCAGGATATTGCAAAGATGTATTTAGTTGCTAAATCTAATGCCGAGGCTATTAACACTAGCACCAAAGAAAGTAGCGAACGCGCCTTTTATGAAATTCAAAACACCCTTAACACGATAAAAAGTGTTTTGGATAAATTAGAAAATGCAAAAGCAAAGGTAATCTCCACTTCTGAAAAATATACGAATGAAATTGACGCCTTGGTTACCTCATTCAAAACAAGCGAAGAAACTATAAACAACATCTCAGCAGAGATTGACGAAAAAGTTAAGGTTTAATTATGCAAGAATATAAAATCGACACTGCCGAAATTTCTACTTTTGCAACCAAATTAAAGGCCGGAGATAAGGTTTTATTAAGCGGCACTGTCTACACAGCACGCGATGCCGCACACAAGCGTTTACTTGAGCTATTAGAAAGACGTAGTTCTTTACCTTTTGAAATTAACGATGCATGTATATATTATGCAGGCCCTACCCCCACCCCACAAGGTTTTTGCATAGGTAGTTGCGGCCCCACCACTTCCAGCAGAATGGACCCATATTCTCCATTATTGTTAGACTTAGGTTTAAAATGTATGATTGGTAAAGGACCTCGTTCTAGTTTTGTTACCAATTCAATTATAAAAAACGGCGCGGTATATCTTTGTGCTATTGGCGGAGCTGGCGCGCTTGCAGCTAAATGTATTACGGATTGCGAAGTTATTGCATTCGACGACCTTGGCTGTGAATCTATAAAAAAACTAACATTTAAAGATTTTCCACTAATAGTTGGCATCGACTCTAACGGAGGTTCTCTTTTTGAAAAAGTTAAATAAGATAATTAGCATAATACTCATTTTAATAATGGGTATTACTGTTTTTTCGGGTTGTGAAGAAGCAACACCGCAAAACATAATATATGAAACCACATCGCCACTAACCACCCTAGACCCACAGACCTTAAGCGGCGAAACAGATATTCAAGTAGCGTACAGCATTTATGGTACACTTATGCGATTTGATAACGGTGGAAACATAGTTGCTGATATCGCTAGTGATTATACAATATCCAAAGACAACAAAACATACACCTTCACTATATCGGATGATGCTATTTGGTCAAATGGAGAAAAAGTTACCGCACACGACTTTGTTTTTGGGTTTAGACGTGCGGTATTAAAAGAAACCTCCGCGCCTTTTGCCCATACACTTTCACCAATACTTAATGCAACTAAAATATTACAAGGCAAAAAATCAATCAATACTCTAGGCGTAAAAGCACTTAGCAATAATGTATTTCAAATTAAACTATCCTATCCTTGTGTTGATTTTTTACAAATTCTAACTACACCAATAACTATGCCCTGCAATGAAAACTTCTTCAACAGCACAAAGGGTTATTACGGTCTTAACGACGAGGCTGTTCTCACGTGTGGTAAATATACATTGTCTACTTGGAACGAAGAGTATTGTAAAATAAAAAGCGAAACTAACTCTGCTTATTTTTATTTTGACGATGAAGAAAAATATATTGAAAGTTTCGAGAAAAATCAAGTAGATATTGCAAAACCAAACTACTCATTGCTTGAAAAAATAGAAAAGTTGGATTATGAAGGTGGGTTTAACCATATAACCGATACTGCTAACTTTTTAGCAATAAACCCTACTAGCGCTTTTGCTAATGAAAAAATTGTAAATGCACTAATGTCGGTAGCGACCTATGTGCCCAAAGAAAGTGAATCTAACACGTACGGTGTCTTCTCTCAAAATTCAATTTATCCACAGAGTGTTATAAGTACACAAAATATCGTTTCTGTGGACGATGCCGATAAATTCAAAAAAAATGCAGAAAATTTATTTTTAGAGGGTTGCGAAGAGTTTGATGAAGAATTCCAATTCCCTGCCCTTAACTTTATCTATATTAATGACCCTATTTCTCACAACGTTGCAATAGATATAGCAGGTATTTGGCAAAATAAATTTGGAATTTCTGTGAATATCGAGGCTGTTGATAGCCTTGAAACCCTCAATTATAGAATAAGCGAAAAATATTTCGACATTGCAATAATTCCGGTTACTGCAAATCTTCCATCATCACATTCATATATCGAGCAATTTTCTAGCGGTGAGTTGTTTAGTGTTTTTAACCTTGACACTAGTGTATTAGAAGAGGAAGCTAAAAAGTTACATAAAACAACAACCGAAAAACAGCTTTCAAAAATTTCAAAACTAATTTGCAACAATATATACTTAAAACCTCTTTACCAAAGTTCAAAAGTGTTTTTTGGAAATAGCAATACAACTGTTTCTATTAACACATACAACAAGCGCATAGAGTTTGAAAACACAACCAAGAAATAATAAAAAAGCCAAGTTCAAACGAACTTGGCTTTTTGTTAATATTTTAAAATATCTTCTACAAAAACCTGTCTATCCTTAACCTTAAATTTAACTTCAAACTGTTTATAACGCATAGAATAAACTCTATCCCTATCATCTTGGTAAGAGGGTCGCGGGTCCTCTAAAAGCAAATCAATTATTCGCGAAATATCCTTACTTGAAATGTTTTTTGTTAAATCTTTTGATATTTCTACGCTTTTTAATCTACCAAGAGTTGCATCGGTAAAGCCGTTGTTTGCATCTTTGTGCGAATCTGCATACTGCAAATATGGTTTTATATCGTATATTGGCGTTTCATTAAGCATATCTGCACCCGAAACGTATATAATAGGTCCTTTGCTTTCGCTAATTTCAACACGTAACAATTTAAGTGAAGACAAGCCTATCGGGTTAGGTCGGAACGGCGAGCGAGTTGCAAAAACACCAAGCCTTTTATTGCCTCCGAGTCGAGGCGGTCTAACTGTTGGCGACCAGTTTTCGAGGCGGCTTTCGGAAAACTCCCACAAAACCCAAATATATTTAAATTCCTCTAACCCTCTTACAGCGTCAGGATTACGATACTCAGGCTCAAACACTATTATTCCTTCGTTATCAACTAATCCACTTTGACGAGGAATACCGAACTTTTCAGGAAAATCCGTATAAATTTTCGCAATTACTTTTAGTTTGTCGTTACTCATAATTAAATCATCAAATCGCAAATCATATTAGAGAGTTCAGTTGGGTTTTCTACCGACATACCACCAATAAGTCTTGCTTGAGCATAAAGAATCTTAGAATATGCTGCCAACTTATCTTTATCAGAAACATATAACTCTTTTAATTTTTCTGCAATTGCGTGGTTTACATTTATCTCTAGAATAACTTCGGCTTTAACCTTTTGGTCGGTCGGCATTGAGTTTAATACCTTTTCCATTTCAATAGAAATTGCACCACCGGTTACCAAGCATACAGGATGATTGTTAAGTTTATTAGTAAACCTAACGCTATGAACGCTTTCTCCTATGCTTTCCTTCATTGCCTCAAAAAGTTTTTCGGCATCATCATTTTGTTTCTTTAACTTGTCCTTTTCCTCATCAGTATCAATATCAAGTTTATCAGAAAGTACATTCGCAAAGGTTTTCTCTTTATATTCATTAAGCATCTGCAAAGCAAACTCGTCAACATTATCGATTAAATAAAGAACCTCAAAATCTTTAGCTTTTACTGCCTCTACCTGTGGTAGCATATCTATTTTTTCTAAAGTCTCTCCGCTTGCGTAATAAATAGATTTTTGGTCTTCTGTCATACGTTCACTGTATTCTTTTAAAGACACATATTTCTTTTCTTTTGACGAATAGAAAAGCAATAAATCTTTTAATGAATCTTTATTTGCACCAAAATTAGCATAAATACCATATTTTAACTGAATGCCAAATATTTTATAAAACTCCTCGTACTTTTCACGTTCCGAGTTCATCATTTTAGATAGTTCGGAAATGATTTTCTTTTCAATGTTTTTAGCAATCAATTTGAGTTGATGGTCGTGCTGCAAAAGTTCGCGAGAAATATTAAGAGAAAGGTCAGGACTATCAACAAGACCTTTAACAAAACTAAAGTGGTCAGGTAATAAATCAGCACACTTGTCCATAATAAGCACGCCGTTAGAATAAAGTTGCAACCCTTTTTCAAACTCTTTTGAGTAGTAATCAAAAGGTGCGTGGGAAGGTATAAACATCAAAGCATCATAGGTAACCTGACCCTCTGTTTTACTGTGTATTACACGTGCAGGGTCGGTATAATCCATAAATTTTTCTTTATAAAAATTGTTATAATCCTCTGTTTTTAATTCGCTTTTAGATTTTTTCCATAAAGGCACCATACTGTTTAGAGTTCTTGCCTCTACCACTGTTTCATACTCGTTGTCGCTGCCCTCTTTTAATTTGCTTGTTTGCATATCCATAATAATTGGATAACGGATATAATCAGAATATTTCTTTACAAGAGCGCTTATACGGTAAGAATCTAAAAATTCACTGTACTTTTCGTCTTCGGTATCATCTTTAATGTGCAAAGTTATTATAGAGCCAACAGAATCCTTTTGGCACTCTTCAATTGTATAGCCATCTGCGCCATTAGAAGTCCAGCAATATGCTTTATCTTCGCCAAAAGCCTTACTTTCAACAACCACGCTATCACTTACCATAAACGCAGAATAAAAACCTACACCAAATTGACCGATAATGTCAACATCATCTGCCTTGTCATTCTCTTTCTTAAAGTTAAAGGAACCGCTGCGCGCAATTGTGCCTAGATTATTTTCAAGTTCATCTGCGGTCATACCGCAACCATTATCTGAAATTTTTAAAAGTCTGTTCTCTTTATCAATATCTATATGAATCTGATAATCGTTTCTACTAAAACCAACGGAATTATCCGAAAGTGAGCGATAATATAATTTATCTAATGCATCGCTAGCGTTAGATATTAGTTCGCGAATAAAAATCTCTTTATGGGTATAGATAGAGTTAATCATCATATCCAGTAATTTCTTAGACTCTGCCTTAAACTGTTTTTTTCTCATAATTACATCTCCAAAGAATAATTAGCACTCTAATATTCAGAGTGCTAATTACAGTATACAACTTATATTCTGTTTGTCAAGTGTCTATTTGTTTTTTATTAATCAATAACTTTAAAGTTATTAAAAACAACTTCCGAATCTCTTACAAACTTTTCGGTAGGCTCTTGGAAAAAGTTTTCTGTATAAGAGTTAGGCCTTAAATCCAATGCTTTACCAAATAGTTCTCTGTTCTCGCTTGATTTCAACTTAATAGAGAAATTATTGATTGTTACATTACGAACATTTTGATTATCGCCTGCAATAACAACACCATTTTCGCTCTCGGCAAAAACGTCGCTGACGGTAACGTTTTCAATTTGGCCGTTACTGCTATCTGCGCAGATAATAAGGGGTTCGCCTTTCCCCCACCAACCGCCTGCGTAAACTCTAGTGTTTATATTAAGGTTGGATATATGTACATTTGAAACCATACCGTTTTCTCTAGCGAAAATTGCAATACCACGGTTTGAGTTTGTAATATTTATATTAGAAATATTAACGTTTTTCACCCTAGAGTTAACGTGTCCAAGTCTTATACCTGCTGATGTTGATTCAAAATTACAATTAGTAATTGTGATGTTTTCACTAACATCGCCGTGCGCCGTTATACAAGTAACCGCAATACAATCGTCGCCTGCTTTAATATTACAGTTGCTAATAACAGCATTTTTAGAAGCCGAAAGATGTATACCGTCGCTATTACCCGTTACTCTACGATTATCAATATCAAGCCCGTACACAATTATATCTTCGCTTCTGCTAAAGGTTAAAGTCCAAAACGTTGAATGGTAAAATTTAAGGTTTTTAACAGTTATCTTTTTGCAACTTTCAAAGAATATCGGCTGATTTATTGTATTTTCAATGGAGTTGGTTCTTAGAGCAACGCTTTCTGCAATTTGCTCTTGATTAAGTTTTACACCATCAATTTCATAAGCGGTTGGCGTGCCCAAGGTATAATAATATTCGTCAGAAAAATCAATCACACCATCGCCGCAAAGTGTAATATTTTCGCTATTTCTAGCCCAAATAAAACTTTTTGTAGGCCCCATTTCATTATGCATAAAACCAATATAAGGAAAATCACTGATATTTCCTGTGGCTTTAAGCACTGCACCCATACTTAAATTAAAACAAACGTTGCTTTTAAGCTCGATACTGCCGGATAAATAATTACCCGAACTCAAGGTTACTATACCGCCGCCACATTGATTAACTTTATCGATGGCTTTTTGGATTTGTTTGGTACAAACCTTATTACCAAAAGGTTTTAAAATTATATCCATATTTTTACCTCTTTTTAAAGGATAATGTTACAATTTCGAATGCACGAACGCTAAGACGCGCAACACCATTTTCAGCTATAAGAGGTTTATTATCCCTCTCAAGCATATTTACAACATCCACAGACTCTGCCCAGTTTGGAAGAGTTATCATAACTTCGCCTTTTTTGCCTCTAAACTCTGCAATTCTAACGATTAGTGCATCAGATTTTTCTGCTAATTTAATTGAAGATATATATGTATTTTGCGAATTGATTTCGGGAAGTTCGCCTAGAGACACTTCTCCGAGCGTTGCAATCAATCTTGCGTTAAATCCCATAGCATCAGCCTCTATGCTGCTATGCGCAAAAGAATCATCATAAGCACAAACGGCATAATCAAAACTGTGATGACCGGTATCACGTTGACCTTCCCAATTATATGCAGAATAATATAGTGGCTCGTGCAAATAGTCAGGCACTGTCGGACTTCTTAATAAAGACAAGAACACAACACTACCACTCGGTGTATAGAGATGGATGCTTCTGGTTTCTTGCTCAATTTTATAAGAAGGAATACCGCGGTTAATAACTGCAACCGCTTCTGTGCCATCGTCTACACCTGCCCAGTTAATTGCAGGATAATCGCCATCTACACCCGACCAATTATATTTTGGAATATACTCGTTACGAGGCATATATCCGTATGGCACGCCATACATGTTCTTACCGTTGAGATTTATTGGGAACGCAACCCTTAATCTATGGTTAAACGAATCCCAATCAAATTCTGCATGGAAATCTATTCGCTCAACACCTTCGGTTAAGGTTACAGTAACCATACCCGAAACATCGCGCTGAACATATCTCATTACCGAGTTAACTTTAAATACTAATTGTTGATAATTTGGTGTAATATTTGTGGCAACTAGTTCAGTATACTTTTCAAGTCGATAGCGTTTTCTGCTATCCGTCAAGGTTGCCCAAGCATTACCTTCGTCGTGTTCAAGAATAAGTTCGCCAAAACGATAATCGTGATCAACCGAAATGAATTTTTGAAGTTTCTTATCATAAACCGAAGCGATACCATTTTTCTCCGCTACAATTTTGAAGCGTGAGTTTTCGATAACACTCTCATTAGACTGCTTAACCTTAATTGCAGCGGCTTTGCCCCAGGTTAACTTAACAACACTGAAAGGCTTAATATCCTTTACTAAAACTTTTACAATAGTCTTATCATCAAGCGCTTCACAACTGATAACAGACAACTTCTCGCCTGTATCTACGTTTGTTATTTTAACACCCGACAATACTGCAGGAATTTCAATTTCAACAACATCGGTTTTGGCAAAACCAAAGGCATTGATAATAGAAATTAATTTTTCATTTTTATTGGTAATAGCAGTAAGTGCTTTATTACGCAAAACAGAGATGTTATTATCAATTTTCTCTCTATCTCTTTCAAGTTCTTCAAAAGCTGGGTCAACAACCGTACCCGTTACACAATCGTGAAACGCCATATAGAATAAGTCATACCAAAGGTTTAAGAATTCTTCCCTTGGATACTCAGCGCCCTTTAACCAAGCGCTTACCGAAAGTGTTTCGGCACTAAGTGTGGCATACTCATGCTTGCGCATAACCTGTTTCGACTTAATACGAGTTACGTAACAACCGGTATTTGCCGGGTTAAGTTCAATACCATTATTAAGGTCAGATAACGCAACATTATCAACATCCTTGAAAAACTCTTCTAAATCTTCCAAAGGTTTTTCAGGGTTAACAAAACGAACGTCGTATTTTTTTGAAAACTCTCTAGCGCGAAGAATAACCTCTTCTCTAGGTAAATATTCTTCCGGCGCTAACTTAATATAGCCAACGCCCTTTGCCTCAAGTAGTTTTTCATTAACTTGGAATGGGAAATAAAACTCTGCAGCCCTAGCCTCATCGATGCCTCTGCCGTTGCACTCAGAGCAGGTAGCATCGCCTACAACCCCACTACCGCCACATTTTTTACAAGCGGTGTATTTATAAGGATTACCACCATTACCACAGTTTTTATGATAATGGCAAACAACAGTACTACCATCTAGTCCTCGCCAATATTTACCATTAGGAACTGCATAATCTAAGTTCATCGCATGGTCCATTTCGCAGCCACGGAAAATTTGTGGAAGTTGCGCAGCATTACCAAATGCATCGGCCCGAAATGCTTGACGATTCTTTTGACCGAGATTATCCTCTACCCAAAGTAGACCTGTTAAGTAATTTCTGATAGTAGTTTCGCCTAGAATTAAATTAGAATCCACAATAGCATCGCCGGAACCTGGAACAAACACTCTGCCTTCTTTGGCAAGTGCAAAAAGTTTATCTTTTAGGTCAGGGCGATTCTTAAGAAACTCACGAACAATAGAAGTAGCTTCAATGCAAAACATATACTCAGGATATTTTTCACAAAGTTTTATGTTGTCTTCTATATAGTATTGCTCTATTTTTGAATAAGGAATAAAAGCCTCGCCCTTGTTATCCATATTAGTTCTAAACGGACGGCGCCAAGCTAAATCAAAATGATTACAGGGAATTAGATATAAAATTGGCTTATTTGACATAAAATAACCCCATTTCCAATATTTATTTATTCAATTATAAACTGTTTGAAACTTTTTGTAAACAAGTTATTCACAGTTTTATGTATACTTATAGTAGAATTTAAAACGCTTGCCCAACAAATTATGTTAAGCAAGCGTTTATTTTAATATAAAGTAACAACTCTATTTTTTGGTGGAATTACTTTTTCTAGTTTTAGAACTTTTAGCACTGGGCCCTTTTGTCCGTAAAGGTCGTTATACTCCATTTTCAACTTGCCCTCTATAAGCACCCAATCAGCAGTATTTATTTCTGTAGCACCGTCCCATTGTGCTACCACCCCGCCATACTGAATATCGTCCTCGCAACAGGTCATTATATGCCTTCCTACAGCAAATTCAAGTTTTGGCATTTTTCTATCCTTTGCTGCAAGTCCCAAAAATTTAATAGTTTTACCAACGTAACGTTTGGTGTTTTCCATTAAATCATAGTACCAAATTGCAAAATCGTCGTCTTGGATTTCTATTACATTTGCATTTATGTCAAACGGCAACGGGTCTTCAATATCGTCATATTCAACATGATTATCGCGAAATTCATAAGCAATATCTGCTTTGCGGTTAACCGACCTAACAATTTTATGAAGTTCCTCTTTGTTGATGGTTTTATCACATCTGTTAAAAACCATTAACTCGCATCCGTTTAGTTTGTCGGCAACAAGGCTACGCATATTGCGATTATAACTAGAATATTCTGATGCTTCTGCAAAGCACATTTCTTGATAGATAATCCAAGAATTAGGCATATTTTGAAAATGCGATTTCAACTGCCACATTCCGTTGTAT
>JAZOQV010000002.1:0-6950 GCA_045656265.1 Acutalibacteraceae bacterium
CAAAACGGTCTTTGCCTTTTTCTAAAACGGTTTCATAAATTGCATTATATTCCTTATCGCATTCGTTACCGACTTGGCTTATTTTAAAGTAGGCAAACAGAGCCACACACAAGCAAAGAACAAGCGGAATAATGATTTTAAGTGCAGTTTTAACCCCGCTTTTAGCGGGTTCGGGTGCATTTTCTTCGGTTAGGGCCATACTGTCAAGCAGTTCGGGGTGCATAGTAGCAATAAAGCCGCTACGTTCCTCCTCGGCTTCGGGCTTTGCGATAAATTCGCCCAAAGCGGAATCTCCACTGTTTTCAATTTCGCCCGTGCTTTTTGCAGTAGGTGCAGAAATAAAATCGTCAATATTATAGTTTTCGTTAGACTTTAATGCTCTGCCTTGCAAGATTTGTTCAAACTCATCGTTTGCTTGTGGCACTTGATTTTTTAGGTCTTTATCCATTTTTAAGTCCCTTCTTTTAAGATTGGCTACTACTTTCTTCGCTTGTAGTTTCACTTGAAGTTACCGAACTGGTTGCAGAACTAGTGGTAGAAGTTGTCTCGCTGCTTGTAACTGCGGATGAGGTAACGGTGCTAGATACGGCACTGCTACTTGCAGCAGAACTCTCTAGATTACTACTTTCTTCTTTTGAAGAGGTTACTTTACTGCTTGTAGACTCTGTACTGCTTTCCTCTTTACTGCCACTCTTTTTCTTGCCAACAAAAAGGTTAATGGTTTTTGTTATAGGGTGGTAGGTGTAAGGGGTAACCGATTGGCTACAAACAATGCCTATTTGCTTTTTATCTGTGGTTTCAATTTCAATTATTTTTACCTTAAAACCTGCCTTTTTCATTAACTTTTCGGCTTTGGCGGTTTTAAGACCAATAACGTCGGGAACTTCGTTTCTGCCGTTGCTTACATAAATAACTATACTGCGTTCTTCGGTTATAGTATCAGGTTCAACCGATTGCATAATAACGGTGTTTTTCTTCTCTTTAGATGCAATTACCATAACACTGAAAGTAAGACCTACTTCACTTGCTTTTTTCTCTGCTTTTTTAAGAGAAAGCCCAATAAAATCAGGTACGGTAATTTTAACAGGTGTTCCGTTAACCGTAAGCACGATGCCTGTACCCTCACTAACCGAGGTGCCAACCTTTATGCTTTGAGCAAGCACTTTGTTGTCCTTATCATCTGTTCCGTTATACTCAACGCTAGATATGTAAAGGCCTTGCTCGTTAATTTTCTCTATTGCTTCTTTTAGCTCTAATCCAACGTAGTTTGAAACCGAAACCTTTTTTAAATTATCGGGTTTTTGGACATTTTCTATGTTATTGTCGGTGTTATCGTCAATTATGTTTGAAGAATTTTCCGAAGATGTGCCCGAAATATCAGAGGTGGTGTCCTCGACATCGGTGGTGTATTTTTGAATTTCAATTTTCGGCTTTTTGCCACCGTTTTTATCATAATAGGCTTGTGGATAAAGTGGAGTTTTATTGTACTTAGCCTTCTCTGTGTTAACATGCATGCTTTCGCCTTGGCGTACTTTTCTTGCAAATACAACCGTTCTTGCATCATCAAATTCATAAGAACAGGTAGAAAGGGTAATAACCTCGTCTGTGCCGTTTATATCAACGCCTGTGTTAATAATGCTTCTTACCTTAACGTTTTCTGCCCAGTTAAGAAAGTTGTTTTCAGAAACGAAGCGGTTTTGCATATAGTTGAACACGTATCCGTTGTCGTGTTCTTTTTTAACGTTGGTAATGATAACTGCAAAAACCTTGTAAGTGCCGTCGTTATAAATAGTATCAAAATCTATTAGCGGATTTTCTTTATAAAAACTAAGCTTTGTGTAGTCTAAAATTCCGCCAAACATAGATTTATCTATCATATTGTGGCCGTAAAGAACAATATTTTGGCTATGCTTGTTTTTCTTTATTGTAGCGTTGCAGTCGGCGAAAATTGCGCCATAGCGACTTTCATTTTTGCTCATATCGTGGGTAACGTAAAAATCGTTATCTTTTGTTTGATATACAGGGTAATCAACCTTTGTTCCGTCAATACAAAGCCAACCGCGAATATCACTGTTTTGTTTGTAAAGCGCCTCGAATTTAAGTTGCATACCTTTGTTATTAACACCGTCTTGTGTGGTGCTGTAAACTGCTCGTGCTTCTTCTACTATTTCTTCGTTTATGCTACCTTGATTGAAATAGTTAATGAGGTATATACCCGTGCCAATAAAAACGATAAGCGCAAGTAAGAAAATGGTTTTTCGGATTATTTCTTTTACAGGGTCGTTTTTCCAAGGCAAAAATCCTTTTAATATTTTTACAAATAAATTTGGCTTTTTATCGTTTTGTGGTTCTTCATCTGCAAGATAGTCAAGAGTATCTTCTAATATTGTTTCTTCGCTAGGTGGAAGAATTTCGTCTTCGCTAGCAACGTGGTCGTCTTTAAGCAAGAGTTCCATAAGTTCATCGGTTTCATCACTGGAAAACTCCATAACAGGAACGGGTGCTTTAAAGGGTTCTGTTTTTGCTTGTGGAATTTCCTCTATTTTTGCTTCGCTTGGTATAGCAAAGTCAAAAGCGCAGGTACGAACCTCTAATGCATCGCCCAATCTCATACCGCCTAAAAGAAGATAGGGGGTAGAGATGCAGTAACGCCTGATAAGGTCAAGAGCTGCTAACGTAGCGGCATTTCGAACTCGCTCGCGGTCGTTACCGTAAGCGGCATTAAGTTTTCTTATCCAAACATATTTACCGTCGGTTAGCGCAATGTATACCAAACCAACGGGCTTGTTTTCGCTAGGCTCGGGACCTGCAACACCGGTAATACCTATGCCAATGTCAGAGTTGGCGGCATTTCTTACACCCTTTGCCATAAGCGCGGCAGTTTCGGGACTAACGGCACCTCTTAACGCGATGGTTTCTTTTGGTACTCCCAACACGCGTATTTTTATGTCATTAGCGTATGCCGAAACACCCATCTCAAACACACTACTGGAACCCGAAACCTCAGTAATGCTTTTTGAAAGCATACCCGCGGTGCAAGATTCGGCAGTAGCAACTTTAAGACCTTTTTTTGAGAGTAGTTTTACTGCAGCGTTTTGTAAGCCCTCATGTTCTTCGCTATAAATAGCATCGCCTAAAATACGATATATCTCATTTACCACGCTATTAAGTTTAAAGTTAGCATCGTTTTCACTGTTTCCGTTAGCGGTAACCCTTATTTGCCCAACACCGTCTTTAGCATAGGTTGCAACTGTTGGGTTACTGCCACCCAAAATATTCTCGCCAATAGCGTTTGCAATTTCACTTTCGCCCATACCGTATACGTAAAGATTCTTAGAAAGTATAAAATTATTCGAGAGTGCTCTAAGTATAGGTTTAACCTCGTTTTCAAACATAGGTTGCATTTCCCTTGGTGGTCCCGGTAAAAGAATTATTTTCTTTCCGTCAGACTCTACCAAAAGACCGGGTGCAGTACCAAAATCATTCTTTAAAACAGTAGCACCTTCTGGAACAAGTGCTTGCTTTGTAACACCTGCGGGAACAGCCCTGCTTTGTCTTGCAAAATAGTTTTCAATATCCAATAAAATTTGTTTGTTCTCTATTAGTTTTAACCCTAAAAGTTGGGAAACTGTTTCTTTTGTTATATCGTCAGAAGTAGGCCCTAGTCCGCCCGTTAAAATTACTATATCGCAATTTTTTAAAGCAGATGTAACGCTTTTTGCAAGGCGTGTGGGATTATCCCCTATAACCGTCTGGTTATAGAGATTAATGCCTAATTCTGAAAGTTGTGCAGATAAATATGCGGCGTTGGTGTTTACAATGTCGCCAAGCAGTAACTCGGTACCAACGCAAATTATTTCGCCAACCATAAAAAACTCCTTTTTATTTTAAAGCTCTGTATCGCTATCTATAATTTTAAATTCGGTGCCTTCTACCGCCGCAGTAACAAGCGCTTCTATATCAAGTACGCTCTCTGCTTGTTCAACAAGTTCAATGTTGGGGCGTGTTTTCGGGTGCTTTGGTGTAAATACCGTACAGCAATCCTCATAAGGCTCAATAGAGATTTCAAAGGTGTCAATTTTTCGTGAAATTTCGATGATTTCGTCTTTATCCATACCAATAACAGGTCGAAGAACTGGCATATTAACTACCGCATCGGTAACACCAAGCGCCAAAAGTGTTTGGCTTGCAACCTGACCTACACTCTCGCCCGTAATCAATGCGCCACAGTTACGCTCTTTTGCAAGACGCTCGGAAATACGCATCATAAAGCGACGCATAATAAGGGTAAAATACTCCTCGGGGCAATGTTTGCCAATAAGTTCTTGAATCTCGGTAAAAGGAACAACACCAACCCTTATAGCGTTGCTGTAATTTGCAACTTTTTTAAGCAGTTGCATAACTTTAAGTTCGGCTCTTGGCGAGGTGTAAGGTGGAGAAGCAAAGTGGATAGCATTAAGCTCAAGTCCACGTTTAGCCATCATATATGCCGCAACGGGAGAGTCTATACCGCCCGAAATAAGCACCGCAGCGCGACCGCCTGAGCCAACAGGCATACCGCCTGCGCCCTTTAACTGTTCGCCGTGAATGTATGCGCCGTAGTCGCGAATTTCTACCATAACCAAAACTTCAGGGTTGTGAACATCAACCTTGAGGTGCGGAAAACGGCTTAAAAGTTTGCCGCCGAGTTCGCGACTGATTTCAGGGGAAGTAAGTGGGAAACGCTTATCTGCGCGTTTAGACTCAACCTTAAAGGTTTTGGCGTTTTTTAGCCTTTCAGCAAGATAATCGGGCGCGGCATTTAAAATCGCATCCATATCTTTTTCTACTGTTAAAGCTCTCGAAAAAGCGGCTATACCGAAAACTTGTTTCATTTCTTCCAATGCTTCGCCAAAAGGAAAATCCTCGTGTCTTGGCTCGATGTATATTGTAGACTGTGCTTTTCTTACCGAGAAATCGCCAAGTTTTCCAATCTTTCTGCGAATGTTCTTTATTAGTATATCCTCAAAGGTCATGCGATTAAGACCTTTAAGTGCTAATTCTCCGTTTTTAATTAGTATAATTTCTTTCATCTTATCTTTTCCTTAACCTTTCTTGTGCTCTTTGCAATGCGTTGCAAAGTAGGTCGAAATCCTCTTTTTTATTGTATCTGCTAATACTTATTCTAAGTGCGCTGTCGGCACGGTCTTTGTCAATACCCATTTCGGTAAGAACACTGCTAGCCTTACCTTTTGAACAGGCGCTACCGCTTGAAACACAAATTCCATCTGTTTCTAAAAAGTGCAATAATATTTCCGAGCGATAACCTAAAACCGAGATGTTTATTATGTATGGCAAAGCATCTTCGGGAGAATTGAAAACAATTCCGTCTAACTTTGAAAGGGCATCTTTACCATAAGCGTTAAGTTCTTTAATGTAATTGTATCTTTCTGTTATGTTGCCAAGTTCTTTTATGGCGCCGCAAAGGGCGTATATATTTGGTACAGCCTCTGTGCCTGAACGGAAACCGTTTTCTTGTCCACCACCTAAAAGTAGGGGAGGGATATGCACCTTTTTAGACTTATATAAAACACCAACACCTTTTGGCGCGTGCAGTTTGTGGCCGCTTATACTTAATAGGTCAACCCCTAACTTATTAACGTCAATAGGCATTTTGCCAAAGGCTTGTATAGCATCACAATGCAAAAGTGCGGGCGCACCGTTTCCTTTAATAGCGTCTGCGGCTGCTTTAATTGGCTGAACTGCGCCGCTTTCGTTATTAACAAGCATTATGCTAACCAATATTGTATCTTTGTTAATTGCCTTTAGTAATTCTTGCTCGCTTATTTTACCGCTACTATCAACCTTTAAGCGAACTACCTCAAAGCCCTGGTTTTCAAGTTCTTTTATGGGTTCCAAAACCGATGGGTGCTCGATTACCGTTGTTACAATTCTTTTTCCACGCTTTTCGCCGTGTTTTGCCGCGCCGAAAATTGCGGTATTGTTAGCCTCTGTGCCACAACCTGTGAAAAAAATCTCATCTTCACGGCAGTTAAGCATTTTTGAAACTGCAGCGCGAGTTCTGGACACTAATCGCTCTGCATCCATACCCGCTTTATAAAGAGAGGATGGGTTGTGCCAGCATTGTTCTAACGCCTCTTTAGCGTACTCGATTGCGGTATCGCACACTTTTGTAGTTGCGCTATTATCTAAATAAACTTCCAAAATTTTTATAACCTCGCTATAAATTTAAGGCATATCGCCCCATAATATATAATAATACTTATATATTATACTATAACGCTCGGTAAAACTCAACTGCTTTATCGCAATAAATATAGGTATTTTTTTGAATATTTCACAAAATTTAAAATATTTTGCAATAAATTTAAAAAAACACTTGCATTTTTGCCGTATTAGTGTTAATATAATCGTACTGCATTTTTTAGCAAAGTTAAGGAGGTAAGAGTATGCCTAATATTAAATCTGCAAAGAAACGTGTTCTTGTTAGCGCTGCACGTTACGAGCGTAATAAGAGCTATCGCTCTGCTCTTCGTACTTCTATTAAGAAGGCTGACGCTGCAATCGCAGGCAAAACAGAAGACATGGAGGCTGCTGTGAACGCTGCTGTTAAGAATATCGACATGGCTGTTTCAAAGGGTATTCTTCATAAGAACACTGCTGCACACAAAAAGTCAAAACTTGTTGTTCGCATGAATAAAGCTGCCAACTAATAGTAAGGCATCTTTATATGGATATTAAGGCATCCCAAAAGCAAATGCTTAGGGTATGCCTTGTTTTGCTATATAAAATTAGCGGTATGATTACCGCTTTTATTTTTTTGTAACAAAAAATCACCTACACCGCATTTTGCGATGTAGGTGATTTTGTGCTTTATTTTAGAACTCAAGCTTTCCGCGTAAGAAAGCGCGAAGTTCCGATATTGGCATACGAACCTGTTCCATAGTATC
>JAZOQV010000003.1:0-28787 GCA_045656265.1 Acutalibacteraceae bacterium
CCGGTGATGCCTTCCATCTTGTCGATGTATTCCATAATTTGTGCTTGGATATCATCGTTGATTTTTCTGCCATCTTCGTAGTACTGTGTACAAGCCTCGGTAGTAACTGTGAAACCCTGAGGAACAGGAAGACCGATTTTGGTCATTTCTGCAAGGTTAGCACCCTTACCGCCAAGAAGCTCGCGCATGGTTGCGTCGCCTTCTGAGAAAAGGTAAACAAACTTGTGACTCATTTAGAATCAACCTCCTAAAAAATTTTTAACTGCCTTAATCTGCTGTATATTTTACAGCATAAACACCCACATTTTTGAGTATCCAATTTATTATACCAAAACTGAATTTAGATTTCTACCCTTTTTTAAGAAAATTTTGAAATATTAAATGATGTTTTTTTGTGTAATTATGCTAAATAACATAAGTTTTTGGTTTGGCGCAAAATTTCCGTTGCCATATTTTAGATAATAGGTTATAATAATATATTATACTAAAAGGAGTGTGCATTGTGGATATTCAGGTTGGCGATAAGGTTACTCTAAAAAAGCCTCACCCTTGCGGTTGTAATGTCTTTTTGGTTACTCGCGTGGGTATGGACTTTAAACTGCGTTGCGAAAAATGCGACCATGAAATTATGACACCGCGCACAAAAATCCAAAAATTTATTAAACATATAGATAAGGGCCAACGTGCATAATCGTTGGCATATGAAAGGAAGTAGACCTAGTGCTTAACAAACTACAAATTGTTGAAGAGCGTTTTGAAGAAATAAACCAGAACCTTAACGACCCTACAGTTATTGGTAATCAAGACCTTTTTCGCGACCTTATGAAAGAGTATAAAAGCCTCGAACCCATCGTTGAAAAATACCGCGAATATAGGGGTGCTATAAGCGACGAAAAGGGCGCTTTGGAAATGCTCTCTGAAGGCGGCCTTGACCGTGAAGACGAGGAAATGGTTAAAGAAGAATTATCTGCCGCTAAAAAGAAGATAGTTGAAACCGAGGCAGAACTTAAAATACTACTTCTCCCCCGCGACCCTAACGATGATAAAAACGTTATTGTTGAAATTCGTGGCGGCGCAGGCGGCGAGGAAGCGGCGCTATTTGCAGGTGCGCTTACCCGTATGTATACCATGTATGCCGAGGCGCGCGGTTGGAGTGTTGAAATAGTTAACGCCAACGAAACCGAACTTGGCGGTTACAAGGAAATCAGTTTTATGATTGAGGGCGACGGAGCATACTCAAGGCTTAAATACGAAAGCGGTGTTCACCGCGTTCAGCGCGTGCCTGAAACCGAATCGGGCGGCAGAATACACACCTCTACCGTTACCGTTGCAGTGCTACCCGAAGCCGAAGAAGTTGAGTTTGAACTTAACCCCGCAGACTTAAAAATTGACACCTTCCGTTCAAGCGGTGCAGGTGGTCAGCACATTAACAAAACAAGTTCTGCAATACGTGTAACCCACATTCCGACAGGCACAGTTGTTGAATGTCAAGACGAGCGTAGCCAGTTCAAAAACAAGGATAAGGCTTTAAAAGTTTTGCGTTCACGCCTTTATGAAGAAAAACTTCGCGAGCAGACCGATGCTATTGCTTCGGACAGACGCGCACAGGTTGGTACAGGCGACAGAAGTGAGCGTATCCGCACCTACAACTACCCACAAGGTAGAATTACCGACCACAGAATTGGTCTTACACTTTATAAACTTGACACTGTTCTTTCGGGCGATATGGACGAGGTTATTGATTCAATCATTACCTACTACCGCACCGAAATGCTAAAAGCAGAGGCAAATTAATATGACAACTAGGCATATTGTAATTAACTCTAAAGCCGACAAAGAGAGTATTTCGGAGGTTGCCGAGATACTAAAACAGGGTGGCATTGTTGCAATACCCACCGAAACTGTGTACGGGCTTGCCGCAAATGCGCTTGATGGCGAGGCAGTGTCTAAAATATTTAAAGCCAAAGGCAGACCGCAGGATAATCCGCTAATCGTTCACGTTAGTTCGGTAGAAATGGCAAAACCGCTAGTAAAAGAGTTCACCAAAAGTGCCAAAGTTTTAAGCGACAAATATTGGCCGGGGCCCTTAACTATGATTTTAGAGCGTACAGACTTAGTACCCAAAGAGGTTTCGGCAGGGCTTAATACTGTGGCTATCCGCTACCCTAAAAACGAGGTTGCCGCCGCTATAATCGAGGCTAGCGGACTACCGCTTGCAGCCCCTAGCGCTAACCTTTCGGGCTCGCCCAGTCCCACCACCGCCGAGCATTGTATAAAAGACCTTGAAGGCAGGGTTGATGCGATTGTAATTTCGGGCGACTGCGAGGTAGGACTAGAATCAACTGTTGTTTCACTTGTAGGCAGTCCCAGACTTTTGCGACCGGGTGCAGTTACTGTAAGCCAATTGCGTGAAGCATTGGGTGAAATAGAAATTGACTCTGCAGTTTTAGCAGAGCCCGAAAAAAACAAACCCGTTGCAAGCCCCGGTATGAAATACAAACACTATGCGCCAAAAACCAAGGTTATACTTGTTGAATCGGGGCGCGAGGAATATATTTCTTATGTAAACTCGCAGAACCACGAGGGGGTTTATGCCCTTTGTTTTTCAGAGGACGTTATGGGACTAGAAGTTCCCACAGTTTGCTACGGTCATAGCGACGGTAGCGGTCAGGCAGAGGGGCTTTTTGCCGCGTTGCGCGAATTAGACGAAAAGGGCGCAAAAATCGCCTATGCACACTCCCCCTCTCTTGAGGGTGTTGGGCTAGCGGTTTACAACCGCCTTATTCGTGCCGCCGCATTCTGCACAATAAAACTATAAAAGAGGTGTTATCTATGCAAAGGTTTATTGTTGGGCTTACAGGGCCCACAGGTTCGGGTAAATCTACCGCAAGAGAAGTTGCGGCAGAACTTGGCTTTTTTTGCATAGATGCCGACAAGGTTGCGCGCGATGCTACCGCAAAAGGCTCGCCGCTATTACCGATTTTGCAAAAAGAGTTTGGCGAGGTTTTAAACCCCGATGGCAGTTTGAACAGAGGCGAACTTGCAAAAAAAGCGTTTTGCAACAAAGAAAGCACCGAAAGGTTGAATTCTATAATGCTTCCGCATATAGTGGGTTTAATTGAGGATATTATTAAATGTAGCGAAAGTAACCTGATTTTGCTTGATGCACCTACCCTTTTTGAATCGGGCGCTAATAAAATTTGCCAAAAAACCGTTGGTGTTATTGCAGACGAGAGTGTTCGTCTAAAACGCATTATAGAGCGGGATAATCTTTTGGAAGATGCAGCAAAACTTCGCATAAGTGCAGGCAAACCGCAGTCTTTTTACGAGGAAAACTGCAATTATATATTAACCAACAACTCTACCGCCGACGGATTTATTCTCTCGGCAAAAGAACTGTTTACAAAACTAAAGCAGGAGGCAGTATGAAGGTAATTCGTTACATTTCACGAAGATTTTTTCGCCGCACATTAGGTATTGTACTAGCTTTTGCTTTAATTATTCTTTGTGGCGATAAGCTTGTAAGTTACACCGCAAAACTGCTCTACCCGCAAAAGCATCAGACCAAGGTTGAAAATTATAGCCAAGAGTTTGGTGTTGACCCTAGCCTTTGCTATGCTATGATTAAGTGCGAAAGTAATTTTAACGAAAAAGCCGAAAGTTCGGCAGGCGCTATTGGACTTATGCAACTAACGCCCGAAACTTTCAATTTCGTTTGCAAAAATATATATGACTTCGAGGTTGACCCCTCACTTATTTACGACCCCGAAACCAACATTAAATGCGGCGTGTGGCTTATAAGTTATCTACAAAAAGAAATGTCGGGGGAACGAGAGATTATCGCCGCTTACAATGCAGGGGTAAACAAGGTTAAAGAATGGCTACAAAATCCCGAATATTCCGAGGACGGCACTACCCTTTCAAAAGTGCCATATAAGGAAACAGATAACCACATAAAAAAGGTTTTAAAAACCAAAGATATTTATATAAAACTTTACAATATGGAGTGATAACAATGTGTGAAAAGAAAAGTGAAGCCGCTACTTTAAAAGAGCAACTTTTTCTAAACCGCAAGAATGGTAGAAGTTTGGTTTCTGCCGAGGAGTTAGAGCGTTGCGACGCTTTTTGCGAGGACTACAAAAACTTTTTAGATAACGCTAAAACCGAGCGCGAGGCGGTTGATACCACCATCGAGATTATAGAAAAGGCAGGCTTTGTGCCTTTTAAAAAGGGCGTAGACTATAAGGCAGGCGACAAGGTTTATTTTAATAATCGTGGCAAGGCATTGGCGGTTGCGGTTATCGGTACCGAACCCGTTGAAAAGGGTGTTCGCATTGCCGCCGCGCATATTGACTCGCCAAGGCTTGACCTTAAACCAAACCCACTTTACGAATCTGACGAATTGGCACTCTTTAAAACCCACTACTATGGTGGCATAAAGAAATACCAATGGACCACCATTCCGCTTAGCCTACATGGTGTTTTCTGCAAAAAAGACGGCACTACAGTAAAGGTAAATATAGGCGAGGATGAGGGCGACCCAAAACTTATTATTACAGACCTTTTACCGCATTTAGCGCAGGACCAAATGACCAGAAAACTTTCCGAAGGTATTAAAGGCGAAGAACTTAACATTTTGGTAGGCTCGCACCCACTTTGCGATGATGAGGGCGATGCCGTTAAACTTAATATTCTAAAACTTTTAAACGAAAAATATGGCGTTACCGAGGCAGATTTCCTTTCTGCAGAACTAGAGTGTGTTCCTGCTGCAAAGGCTTGCGATATTGGTCTTGACCGCTCTATGATTGGTTCTTACGGGCACGATGACAGAGTTTGCGCATACCCAGCACTTCGCGCAGTTCTTGATATAGATACACCAAAAATGACCGCCGTTACCATTCTTGCCGACAAGGAAGAAACAGGTTCTAGCGGTAACACGGGTATGAACTCGGCTTGGCTTAAATACTTTATCTACGACCTTGCTAAAATGCAGGGCGGCGATATTCACGAGGCTCTCGCCAATTCAAAATGCCTTTCTGCCGACGTTAATGCGGCGCTTGACCCAACATTTTCTGACGTTTCGGAAAAGCGCAACGCTTCCCTTTTAAACTACGGCGCAGTTATCACAAAATACACCGGTGCTAGGGGCAAATCAAGCACCTCCGACGCTTCTGCAGAGTACGTTAGCGAAATTCGCGCAATACTTGATAACGCAGGCATCGTATGGCAACATGGCGAACTCGGTAAGGTTGACATCGGTGGCGGCGGTACCGTTGCAATGTTTATTGCAAACCTCGGCCTTGACGTTGTAGACCTTGGTGTTCCCGTTCTTTCAATGCACGCTCCTTTCGAGGTAGTTGCAAAACTCGACGTCTATATGACCTACCGCACCATATACGAATTCTACAAAGCATAAGAAAAAGGCAGTCCGTTTGGACTGCCTTTATTTTTTATTTAACCTAGCAAAACATCGCTTATAAGCATTATGCAAAAACCTATTAGGAGTGCATAGGTTGCGCCGCGTTGGTCGCCGCTAGAGTGGGTTTCGGGTATCATTTCGTCGCTTATTACATATAGCATCGTTCCGCCTGCAAAAGCGAGTGCGAACGGTAGTACCGCCGCCGAAACACTTACCGCAAAGTATCCGATAAATGTTCCGATAACCTCTACAAGACCTGTTAGCGCTGCGGCAATAAATGTTTTTTTAGGGGTAATTCCCGAAGCTAGCATCGGGGCTATAATAACCATACCCTCGGGGATGTTTTGTAGCGCAATACCGCCTGCAATTAAAAGCGCTTGCGAGGTATCGCCCGAGCCAAAACCAACGCCCGCGGCAATACCCTCGGGCAGATTGTGTATGGCGATAGCCGCCACAAAAAGCAATACGCGGTTAAGGTTTTTGTTATCGTGGTTTTCGTTTTCAACCCCCATTAGCCTATGCAAATGAGGTACGAGTTTATCTATTAAGTTTAGTGCGACCGCGCCAACAAATATGCCCGAAACTGCATATAACAAACCAAACTTTCCGCCATATTCCAAGGACGGTAATATAAGCCCAAGCACCGCCGCCGCAAGCATTACGCCTGCTGCAAAGGATAACACTATATTTGAAAATTTTCGCGATATTTCTTTGAATGCAAAGCCGATAATAGCACCAATTAAAGACGCACCGCCAACACCTAAGGCGGTTAAAAGTACCAACTGCATATTTCCACCTCTTTTAAAAAACCGTAGTACATTTTTATTATACTACGGTTTTTGATTATTTACAAATATTTTGCGTTGATTTTATCCATTTGTGCAAGTTTGCTTTCGATATCTGCCACTAGTTTAAATTGTGTGCGGCAACGGTCAAGATTATGCTTTTCGCGGTGGATTTTAAAGTATGTATCGCCATTTAGATAGTCTGCCAAAAAGCGAATGCCACACTCTAGAGTCATTAGTTTAACCGAGAAAGATAGCAACTCTGCCTCACGCTTGGTTAAAGTATCACTAAGTTCCTCTAAAAAGCCTTTTGTATACTGCTCGTAAGCGGATAAATCAAACCAAATTTTATCTAAATCGGTTTCGTCCTCGGCACCGGTAGAACCCGCGAAACGAAGCGCATCGCCAAAGTCGTACAAAAGTGAGCCTGGCATAACTGTATCCAAGTCTACAACGCAAACACCTTCACCTGTAACATCGTCTAACATAACATTGTTAAGTTTTGTGTCGTTATGGGTTACGCGCAAAGGTATTGTTCCCTCTTCAATAGCATCTAGCACAAGGCTTGCTTCCTTTTCACGTGCAAGGGCAAAATCCACCTCTGCTTTAACCTCTTGTAATCTGCCCGCCTTGTTATTGTCAATCGCCTCGTGGAGTTGGCGGAATCTATCCACAGTGTTGTGGAAGTTTACTATTGTTTCATGCAAAGTTTCGGCTGGGTAGTCTGCAAGCATTTTTTGGAATTTACCGAAAGCCTTTGCCGCGTGGTAAAGTTGAATAGGGTCTGTTACAACGTCATAAGAACGCGCGCCGTCTATAAACTTATACATTCTGAAATAGTTTTTATCGTCTACTTTATAATACGGCTTGCCGTCTTTGGTATTAACAACAGTAAGTACCTCGCGGTCGGGGTTTCCACCCGCCTCTATAACTTTTTTTCTGATATGCTCGGTTACACCGCAAATATTTTCCATAAGTCCGTCAACGTCTTTGAAAATTTCGGCGTTTATTCTTTGCATAATGTGTCTTGGTTTGCCATCCACAACAAAGGTATCGTTAATATGTCCGTTACCGTAGGGTGAAGCCTCACGGTCAACATCGAATTCTCTGCTTATTTTTTCAATATCAAAGCCCATTGTATAGACCCTCCTCTATCTTTTTGCGTACAGCCGCTTTTACCGACTCTGCATCTTCTTTATAGGTAACACCATACCAACGCTCGTTGGTTTCAAGTACGGACACTTCGGTTTTGCCTGATTTTATCATATCATCTACTACGAATGGCAGGAAAAACTCGCTTTTAAGTTCTGTGCCGCTTGTTTTAAGGAAGTTTTCAAAACCTCTTTCAAGTTCTCCGAATATATCCTTTTTAAATCCCCACATATTCATAGAAACTGTGCTATCCAAGGGTATTCCGCTGTTTTTGTCAAGTGCGGTGTGCTCGGTAACGCCTAAAAGTTTGCCGCCTGAAACTTCGCAAACACCACGGGAAACTGTTCCGTTTTCGGTTAGGGTGTTACCAAGTTTATAACCCACCATACAAGTGCCGCCACCCATTTCCAAATGGTTATGTATCTTTTCGTATGCGCTCTGTCCATAAAAATCATCGGCATTGATAACCGCAAAACTTGTATCAATTTTATCCTTAGCGCAAAGTACGGCGTGGCCGGTTCCCCAAGGTTTAGTTCTACCCTCGGGCACTGTAAATCCTTTTGGCAACTTATCTAACTCTTGGAAAGCGTAATCAACGTCAATAAGTTTTTCTATACGCTTGCCTGCCGCCTCGCGAAAGTCTTTTTCTATCTCTTTTTTAATGATAAATACCGCTTTTGAAAAGCCTGCTTTTTTAGCATCGAAAATAGAGAAATCCAAAATAATTTCCCCGTTAGGACCCAATGGTGTAATTTGCTTTAATCCACCAAAGCGACTGCCCATGCCTGCCGCCATAATAACCAAAGTTGTGTTTTCCATAATTCCCTCTCCTAAAATTAGTAAGAAATACTACTGTTTTTAATTATAATCGATATTGTAAAAAACGGTCGTAACCGTTTTTGGCAGAATACATTCTGCCTCTGACAAGCATTTTGCTTGTAAGCTACATTCGATTGCAATAGTTTTGTTGTTTGCGTAATACGCAAACGTATATCGTGCTATGCACAATATGAAACACATAGTGTTTTAACAATCACTATTATAGCACATTTTACCAAGAATAAAAGTGTTTTTTACGTTAAATTTTTTATCTGCAATAAATATATCTGCTCGCTTGCCCGGTTTTATGCTACCACGAAGTTTTTCCTCGCCCATAAGGGTTGCAGGGTTAAGGCTTGCCGCCTTTACAATTTCAGGCAAAGGAAGTGTTGTATGCTCTCTAAAATTACGTATAGCCTCGTTTAAGTGATAAACGCTACCTGCAATCGTACCATCGCGCAAGGTGCAATATGGCGACTTTAAGGTTACCGGCAAAGAGCCCGATTCATACTCGCCATCGGGAAGCCCAGCGGGGCCGATGTTATCGGTTATAAGCACTAACTTTTCGCCCTTTAATTTTGCCATCATACCGAATAACGCTGGGTTAACGTGCACGGTGTCGCAAATAAGTTCGCAGTAAACGTTTTCGTTTGTAAGTGCCGCGCCAACGACACCTGGATTTCTGTGATTAAGCGGCGACATAGCATTAAAGGTGTGGGTCGAAAGTTTTGCGCCGCTTAAAAAAGCGCCACTTGCCGTGTCAAAATCTGCGCTCGTATGCCCTAGTGATACCACAGTATTGGTCTTTTCTGTAATCTCTTTTATAGCAGAATAACCCTCGTCCTCTTCGGGCGCTATGGTTACAATTTTAACCACGTCGCTATGGTCTATTATAAATTTAGCGTTTGGTTTTAATATATATTGTGGTGCTTGTGCGCCACGCTTTTCGTGATTTATATAAGGGCCTTCACTGTTAGCGCCCAAAACCTTTGCGCCCTGCCACTCGGCTTCGGGTGTTTCCTTTGCCTTTTTGATTTCGCCGAACGCCCAATCAAGTCGTTCTTCGGGCAAGGTGGTAGTTGTTGGATACCAAGCGGTAACGCCAAATTTTGTTAGGTGTCGCGAAATTTCACGTATTCCATCCACGTCTGTAAAGCCTATCTCTAAACCTAATTGCCCGTGAATATGTATATCTATAAGACCGGGTAATATATAACCGCCCTTGGCATCTATCAGTTCGGCACTTTCGGGAATTTCGCTCGTATTTACTATATCCACAATAGTATCTTCAAATAAAACCGCAAGGCCTTCTAACTCTTCGGTTTCGGTAACTATAATACCATTATATATAGCCTTCATACTACCACTCCTTAATTATCTATTTTACTATAATTTTTTGTAAAATACAAGCACCGCAAAGGCGCGGTGCTTATAATTAACTTTATCTGCCAACTGCCAACTACCAGACATCACCGCCACTACAATAAATGCAACGCTTTTGTTTTATGGCGACAATAAATACATAATAACGTAGCAAAAGCGCAGGTAAGGCTTTGTGCCTTGCCGAGTAGTTTTGCATAGTTAGTATGTGTTTAGTGGCGGCAGAAAGGAACGATGTTGTGTTTATTGTTGTGGCAACATCATAGCATACAAGCGCCGAGTGCGCCAGCGTCGCTTTGCAAGGATGAAATTGCAATTTCTACATCGGTTTTGCCGATAAGTTCTTTTAGTGGGTTTAAAAGAAGTTCGCCCTCGTTGGTAATTCCGCCAGCCAAAACAACTGCATCGGGGCCGAAAGCCATTATGATACTCTTTATACCAATACTTAAATATTTTAGGTATTTTTTGTAAACCTCTTTTGCTACGGGACAGTTATCCTTTAAAGCAGCATAGAAGGTTCTGCCTGTAATTTTGCCGTTTTCCTTATAAATCGAATAAAGTTTGCTATCTGTGTTTTTGTTAGCGGCAATCTCGGCATCTCGGCACAAAGCGGAAATTGATGCATACTGCTCGTAACAGCCCTCCTGACCGCAAGGACAAGGTCTTCCCCCATCGGCCTGGATTATAATATGACCAATTTCGCCCATATTGTTTTCTGTATGGCAAATCTGTCTGCCTAAAATAACACCGCCGCCGACACCTGTGCCCAAGGTTACTAACACAATATCTTTGCAATGTTTTGCAACACCGAATTCAATTTCGCCCAAGGCGGCGCAGTTAGCATCGTTATCAACCGTTACGGGAAGGTCGGTTTTGTCGCTTAAAACACTTTCAAGCGGCAGATCTTTGAAGTCTAAATTTATGGCGGTAACAAGTCCGTTTTTTATAAGACCGGGGGTGCCTACACCCACGGTTTTTATGTTGTATTCTTTCTTTATTTTATTAACCTCTGCGGCTATGCTTTCTATAATTTTCTCGCCGCTATCTTCGGTTTTAATTTTGTTTTTATATACAACCTTTTTGCCGTCTACCACCGCAAATTTAATATCTGTACCGCCAATATCTACACCAAGACGGGCGCCCGAATAAGCGTCTTTATCGCAGATAAGCACAACGTCGGGGTGGGTTTTAAGCATGGTTGCAGGGATAGAGGTGTTGATTTTATTGTTAAGGAGTTCGCCTACGACACGGCTTTTAGAAGCGCCCGAGGCTAAAAGAATAATTTTCTTTGCGCTTAAAATGGTAGCAATACCCATAGTTAGCGCTTCGGTAGGCATAACCTCGCCATCCTCGAAAAAGCGCGAATTTGCATTTAGGGTATTTTCTGTAAGCGCAGTTAAATGGGTATGAGAATTAAGCGCGGCATCGGGCTCGTTAAAGCCGATATGACCGTTTCTGCCAATGCCAAGTACCTGAATATCTATACCGCCCGAGGCTTTGATTTTCTTTTCGTAATCCAAACATTCCTTATCGGGATTATCGGTTTCTCCGTTCGGAATGTTTGTGTTATCGGGATTTATATTGATATGCGAAAATAATTTTTCTCTCATAAAGTAGTAATAACTTTGGCGATTTTCGCGGCTAATTGGATAATATTCGTCAAGGTTAAAGGTAGTAACCTCGCTAAAATCAATCTCGCCTGCTTTGTTCATATTTATAAGTTCTTGGTACATACCAACAGGAGTAGAGCCTGTTGCAAGGCCCAAAACGCTTGTGGGATTTAGCACAAGTTGGCTTGCGATTAACTTTGCGCCCGCCTTGCTCATTTCGTTATAATTGTCGCACACAATTACTCTCATTTAAAAAACTCCTTTTACTGCTTTCTAATTTATTTATATCATTTACAAAGATTTTTTCAATACATTATTAGACAAACTATTTACATTATCGGACAATTGTGCTAAACTGAATACAAAAGGAGGATTTTTATGAAATACCAAGCCACCGCGTTGCACGATAGCATTAAGATTTCTTCTATTATTACGATACACTATTTTGAATATTCTAAAAACTACAAATTTTCGGGCGAGAGCCACGATTTTTGGGAGTTTGTATGCGTAGATAAAGGTGAGGTTACCGCCATTACCGAGGAAGCCGAATATAAACTTACATCGGGCGATATAATCTTCCACAAGCCTAACGAGTGGCACAATATAAAGACAAGCGCCCGTGAACTTTCAAGTGTGGTTATAATCTCCTTTACCGCAAGCCCTTTTCCAGAGGAATATTTCGAGGGTGTAAAGAAAATAAGCAACACCCAAAAGGCGCTGCTTTCTAAAATACTTAACGAGGCTCTGGAGGTGTTCTCTACCCCTTTGGGCGACCCTTACACCAAAAAAATGGTGCGCAAACCTACCGCCACAAAGCCTGCCGAACAACTTATAAAATTGTACATAACCGAGTTTTTGCTACTATTTATGCACAACGAAAGCATATCGGAACGCGTCGGTTACAAAAGCCCTATTGACGATACCACCTTTGCGACAGCGGTTGATTTTATGCTTGATAATCTTTCTAAAAAAATAACCTCTACCGATATAGCAAGGCACCTTAGCATTAGCAATTCTTCTTTAAAAGCCCTATTCAAAGCCAACGCAGGCAGAGGGGTTATAGATTATTTCATTTTTCTTAAAGTCGAGGCGGCAAAAAGTTACCTTAGAGAAAACGAATATTCGGTTACAAAAATCGCCGAAATTTTGGGATACAACAACACCCACTACTTTTCAAAACAGTTCAAGCAGTACGTAGGCCTTACCCCAACCGAGTACGCAAAATCCATAAAATCAATGTTACGCCAAACACAAACAAATATACTTAAATAAACCAGACCGCCACCGACTTTTTGCCATCGGTGGCGGTTTATTATAAGCAAAAAAGAATAATACGTTTTAGCTTTGCCCGAACACCTTAACTTATTTCCTCTTACCTATTACGAGCAAAGCGAGTAACAAGGTTCTGGGGTACACACCCACAATTTTAATTGTGTTGGTGGGTCAGGTTCTTATTACTTATTACCTAAAAATAGCATCGCCGAAGCGATGCTATTTTTTATACTCCGTATTTTGCAATCATTTGCTTGCGGTCGATTTTACCATTAAAGGTTTTAATAATTTCGTCAATCGCAACAATTTGTTTTGGTTGCTTATAGGGTTCTAGTTTTTTGGCGATGGTATCGCGAATTGCTTTATCGTCTAACTCGTAACCCTCTTTTAAAACTACCAAAAGTTTTAGCGCTGTGTTACCGCCGCGAACTACGGGAACAAGCAAGCACTCGTCAACACAATCTACGCGCATAACAACCTCTTCAACCTCTAAAGGTGCTACCTTTAAGCCGCCGAGGTTAATTGTATCGTTGCTTCTGCCAACCAAAATAAGTTCGCCGTTTTCGGCAAAGTAGCAGATGTCGCTCATAACTAGCATACCGTTTTTAAGTGCCTTTGCGGTCTGCTCGGGCTCGTTCCAATAACCCTGCATAACCGACTTACTGCGAATAGCGCAAAGGCCTGTTTTTTCGGGCGAGGAATCTTTTATCTCGTTTCCGTCTTCGTCCAAAATAACAATCTCGCTATAAGAGTTAGGAACACCAACGCTACCGCTATATTTTGAGCCGCCCGATACGCAGAACTCGTCTGTGCAAACAACGCCCGCCTCTGAACAACCAAAACAGTTGTACATATAAACGTTAGGGAGAAGTTTACGCATTTTTTCTTTGTCGGTTTCGGGGTATGCGGTAGAACTTGAATATATAAATCTTAACTGGTCTTTTAACGCCTCTAAATCTTTGCTTGCTACTGCCAAAAGCAGATGAATTGCTGAAGGGGGCAAGTAAAGTGAAGTTACGTTATTTTTGTGAATTGCATCAAAATAAAGTTTAAAATTACGGAAGCCCTCTAATAAAACCACGGTGCTACCTACCGCCATAGCGATATGCACCTTGCGAAGACCTGCCGCATGGTTCATAGGAGTAGGAATTAACCAAACATTATCCGACTGAATGTTGGTGGTTTCGATACCAGCCAAAGCGATGTTTATCTGGTTGCCGTAAGAAACCATAACACCCTTTGATTTACCCGTTGTACCGGTTGTAAAGAGTATTTCTGCAAGGCTACTGTCGTTTGGTGCTGTGGGTTCGAAGGTATCATCGAGATTTTCGATTTCCTTGATTATATCCTCTAGCGACCAAGCGGCGCTCAAATCCTCGCGCGCGGTTAAGGTAACCATGGTATTAGCCTCTAACTCGTTTGCAATTTCCTCTACGCGAAGGCTTGGGGTGTTCTTTTCAACCGGCACAAAGGTTGCGCCCAAAAGTTGAATACCATACCAAAGATACACATAAGAAAGCAAATGGTCTGCCTCAACAACAACCCTATCCCCCTCTTTAATACCTTTTTGCTGTAAATAAAGGGCTGCTTTGCGGTTCATAGTGGCAAGCTCGGAATAGGTGCATTTTTCCTCGCCAACGATTATAGCGGTTTGATTTGGAGTTTCCACCGCTTTTTCTTGAATTATAAGTGCTATGGAGTTAAGCATTATTGTCCTCCTTGTTGCTGTTTTTGGTCAAGAATTTGTTGTATTTGTTGTTGTTTTAAAGCCTCTTCTTGAGCTTTTAATTGATTTTCTAATTCTTTAGCTGCTTTTTCTTGCTCGTACCTTGCAACGCCTTCTTGTACTGCCTTGTATTTTCCGTTCCAATACGAAGCGGCAGCCTCGTCATTTCTGCGGTCGGGCAAGTCATATTTTTCGTCCAGATACTTTGCGAAAACATCTGTGAATTTCTCTGCGCCATAGTAGTTAACGTGGCTTTCATCATAGAATTCCTGAGTATTATCAAGGTCTACTGTAAATTCGCCACTACCGTTTTTATAGAAATGAATGTAATCCATACCATTTTCTTCTAAAATCTTATAAACAGTATTTGCGCGTCCATGTTCGATTTCGTCTAAAAACTGTGGTGTATCAACGAAAAGCACGTTTAAGTTCTTTTCTTTAATATACTCAATAACCTCGTAAAGAGCCTCTTTTGAGAATGGGTCTAATTCCCCATACCTATTCTCATCATAATATACCAAAGCGTGCGGAGTTTTTCTTATAGTGCGCTGAGGCGACATATAAAATCCGCCGTATACCTGCTCTTTAGAGCCAAGGTTATCATACACCGAATATTTATCCGCCCACTTGCTGTGGAATTTAATAAACGGGAATGCAAAGGAAAAATCGTACTTTGACCTCTCCTCTGGAATTACCACAGGAGGTAATGCAGGGTCGGTCTGTTGCTCGGCCTTTAGTTTGGCTTGCTCGATTTCTACTAAACTTTGCTTATGGATTTTTTCAACTGCTTCTGCCGACATTTTCCAACGGTTTAGCGAAAAGAAAGGTTGAGCATCAATAGCGCGTCTTGCACGAACGTCCATAAGGTCGACGGTATTGTCTTGATAGAAAGCGCGAATATCCAAAAGAATTACCTTTGGTGTTTGCTTTTTCAACGCAATATCTATAATATCGGTGTAAAGCCATGCAGGTAATGCATCGTAAGAAGCGGCATGTATCGACATACCGTATTCTTCATAAGCCTTTGCGGCTATCCAATATCTATCTACACCGCTTGTGCCGATATAAACACCATCTAGGATGTTTTCGGGAAGATTGCGATAGGTATTCGCGTTTTTATCGAAGTTTTTGTTGTTTTCATACTCAAACAAATCGCACATAAGCACGATTGTCATAAATACTGCTAGGGCAAAAGCTATACATCTTAAAATCTGCTTTTTAGTCATATTTATCTCCTCGTACTTAAATCTTAAAAGCGTCCATAAATAAATGCGCTAGCATCATATTCGGGTCCGTAGATACCAAAAATCATTACTATTACCAAAAGGGCGAAAATTAAGCCCCAACGGAATATTAGATTCTGTTTTGCAAGTGTCTCTCTAATCTTCATACCGCTTTCTTGTAAAATACCAATTACAAGTAAAAGCGCTATTGCAAGAATTAAAACAACCATATTTTCTTCGTTGATGCCGTAGGTGAACATCAATCCGTCGTTACCCGATAAAAACCCTAGGCTGAATGAACTGAACATGGTTTTTATCATTTTAAATGCCTCAGGTAAACTTGGCGCTTTAACTATGATACGCGAAATACATAGTAGGCCAAAGGTCCTAAGCATCTGGAACAAGCGCCAAGAGAAAGCCTCGGTGTTTATACGAAGCCACTTGGCAAGTTTTTCATAAAAAGGTGTAAGCGCAACGGTTGAAGAAATAAGGAATGCATTATATAAACCGTTCATAATATACTGCGATGTAACACCGTGCCAAATACCAATAAGGAAGAACACACAGAATGGTGCTGCAACCGAAGGTACCATTTTTGCCGCGTGGTTACCAAAGGCTTTACGGAACTTCTTGCTTACAGCCGTTACGGGTTTGCAAAGCATTATGGGGAAAAACACGAATTCGCGCATCCAGGCACCCAAGGACATATGCCATCTACGCCAGAAGTCTGCCATAGATGTTGCAAAGAACGGACGCTCGAAGTTAACCGGCAAATCAATGCCAAGCATTTGCGCCGCACCACGAGTAATATCGGTACCGCCCGAGAAATCACCGTAAATTTGGAAAGAATACATAAGAACGCCAAAGAAAATCTGCGAACCGTTTGTATACTGGAACCCTTCTGCAAAAACTGTTCTTGCAACGGGGGCTACTCTATCGGCAATAACAAGCTTTTTGAAAAAGCCCCAAAGGATAAGTTGTGCGCCGTATTTAAGGTTATTATAGTCTAATTTATGTGCTTGTCCCAACTGTACGCCAACGTCGTTAAAGCGGAACAATGGACCCTGTACTATTGACGGGAAGAAGGATACGAACAAGGCGAACTTGCCGATATGCTTCTCTGCAGCGTGTTTGCCGCGACCGAGGTCAATAAGGTAACCGATACAGTTAAAGGTATAGTACGAAAGTCCAAGCGGAACGATGATGTTAACAAAAGGCATCGAAGCATCCCAATGGAACATACCGAACAAATCGTTAAGACCGCCAATTACAAGGTTTAAGCATTTTACGGTAGCCAAAACGCCGAGGTTTACAAGCACGGTAACAACCTGAATTACGTGTACCTTTCTTTGAACCTCTTTTTTCATCTCGCGCTTCTGCTCTTTTGTTGTTTCTTCGCCCAAAGAGTCAATTTTAAGTTGCTGTTTGTCGCGCAAGTACTGCATATAACGGCCGGCAGAGTAGGTAAACAACGTAGTAAAGATTATGTAAACCACGTGCTCTATACCACTGCTTAAATAAAAGCCGTAACTAGCTAGTAGCAATACTGCCCACTGGAACTTTTTAGGTACAATATAGTAAACTAAAACTACTAATCCTAAAAACAATAAAAAGTTTAACGAATTTAAAGTCATAACAAATCTCTCTATTTAAAAAATTTTACAATAAACTAACCAAAGCACTAAAACCAGTATCAAAAAAGAAACTAGTATTGGTGCTTTGTCGGTTTAATCTTTTAAATTATTCTTCGTCTAAAAGTTTTTCAACCAATGCTAGCATTGCAGCAGCACTGTTGAAGTTTTCGGGCTCTAACATATCAACTGTGATGGTAACATCGTACTCTTCGCAAAGTTCTGCTACGATAGATACGATATCAAAACTGTCAAGAATACCATCGTCGATAAGTTTGGTTTCATTTTCGAAATCAATATCGCTTCTGATAGATTTTAAAAGTTCTAATAATTTTTCCATAATTACATTCCCCTTAAAGTAATACTTATATTTTTACACACTTACTCAGTATGTATCATACGAAGTAATTATATCATACCCTTTTTATAAAGTCAAATACTAGATTGTAGATGCTAGATGCTAGATTCTAGATTTGCTTTTTATTAGTTAATGATAAAATAAGCAAAGACCCCTTCGGGTGAAGAAGTCTTTGTTTAAATATTTTATTGTCTAGTATCTAGCGTCTAACGTCTAATATCTAGAACGACATAAACAGCGAGGATAGTAATATTAGCACAATGCAAACGGGCGCGAAGTACTTAATTACTACCAAGAACAACGATTTGCTTTTGAATTTAGCAGAAAGTTCTACTTCTTCGATAATAGCTTGTGGTTTTACAAAATAACCTATCATTATACAGGTAAGAAGCGCCACTATTGGCATAAGCACGCTGTTGCTTATAAAGTCAAAGAAATCAAGGAATTGGTAACCAAACACTAGAACCTTATCCCAAATGCTATAACCAAACAGCGAAAGCATACCTAACGCAATACTACCTAAGAACACTGCAAGGCAAGATATCTTGCGATTCCATTTGAGCTTATCCTGAATAATCGAAACAACAGTTTCCATTAAAGATATTGAAGAAGTAAGCGCGGCAAACAAAACCAACAAGAAGAAAACTGTACCAATTACACTGCCACCAAACATACTTTGGAAAACCTTTGGCAAGGTTATAAACATAAGGCTTGGTCCTGCTTTTAATTGAGTTGGGTCGCTAAAAGCAAATACTGCAGGAATAACCATAAGGCCCGCTAAAAACGCAATGCCTGTATCGAAAATTTCTATGTTACGAACTGAACTTTCAAGGTTAACGTCCTTTTTCATATAAGAGCCGTATGTAACCATAATACCCATAGCAAGCGACATTGAGTAGAAAAGTTGACCCATAGCAGCAAGCACGGTTTTTACAGAGAACTTAGAGAAATCGGGCATTATATACCACTTAACACCCTCTAAAGCACCGGGCATAAACATAGTGTATACTGCAATAAACAGTGTTAGCACTACTAGTATAGGCATCATTATTTTGCTAACCTTTTCGATACCCTTTTCTACACCAAACAAAACGATTAACGCGGTAAGACCAAGGAAAATTAAAAACCAACCTATCGGTTCGAAAGTAGAGGTAATAAAACCACCAAAGAAACCATCGGTTGCGGCATCTTTTGCGCCGCCACTTAAGAACACAGCAAGATATTTAGCAACCCAACCGCCAATTACACAGTAATAAGGCAGAATAATTACAGGTACCAACGCTGCAAGCCAACCAACAAAAGAAAATCGCTTGTCTAGTTTCTTAAATGCGCCAATAACGCTTAAACCGGTTTTTCTACCGATAGCAATTTCTGCAGTCATTAAAGCAAAACCAAAGGTTACTGCTAAAATTAAGTATACAAGCAAAAATATACCGCCACCATATTCTGCTGCAAGGTATGGGAAACGCCATATATTTCCTAGACCTACCGCCGAACCTGCGGCAGCAAGAACGAATCCTAATTTACCCGTAAAGGTACTTCTTTGTTCTGTCATAATGCACTCCAATCTGTAACAAAACCATGCCACAATTAAATTATGTATCAATTATGCCATAATTTTACTACAATTACAAGATGCAATTTTAATGCTTTCTACCTATATATAATATACGCGCGCGTAATACCTTGCCAAACTTCAACATATATATAACCCAGACAAGCCTCTGAAGTTGTAAAATCAAGTGTCAAACACATAAAAATAGCCAATTTTGATATCTGAGGGGCGTTTTTTGACTATTTCCACCACATTTTCGCAAAAATCGACTAATGAACCTCTCTAAAACCTATAAAAACTAGTGTAATTTTAAAAAATCCACCACTTTTACACTCTCGGCGGTGGGATTTTGCACAGTTTAGGGGTGGATTTTAAGTGAATTCTGTATAAAATTAGCCAAAATGACTAAAATAATTGCATAGGTTAAATTTTCATAAAAAATTGTTATTTCTTTACAACACAATATATAGTATAAAATAATAACACAGACACAATATATTGACCTTTTGTGAGCACCATATATTTCAGGGCTATTTTTGCTCTTTATTTTCACATTGTATAGTCAATTTGCACAATCAATTACAGAAAAATTACAGCAAACAACCCTTTTATTACAGGTTTGTAACCTTTATTTACACTTTAAGCGACAAAAAGTTTGTCAATATTGCCTATGTTTTTGTGCCGAAAAAGTGTTGACTTATGGTTTTTTAACCTATATAATCCTAAAGGTCGGTGCGAAAACCACAAATTTACACCTAGCGTCGACACGTAGCAAACCGATGCCGAAAGGTTTGCGCGTTACATTATTATAAAAGGAGAGTTCCATGATTAAGAATTTGTGCGGGCGTATCGGTTCTGCGCTTCGCTGCCACAGAAAAGCCTTAGCGGTTTTAGTGATGTCAGCGGTTGTTGTTGCAACTATACCTGTTCAGTTTGTTAAATCTGTATCTATTCTGGACGGCGACAAAAAAATTCAGGTATATAGCTATAACAGTAATGCCGAATCTATACTGACCTCTAACTCAATCGAGATCGAAAAGAACGACAGTATAAAAATTTCCGATAAAACTTCATCGGATTTGACTATTGAAATCAACCGTGCCTTCCCTGTTACTTTAACAGTTGGCGAAAAATCTGAAACCATCGAGGTTTCCGGTGGCACAGTAAAGTCTTTTCTAAAAGAACGTGGCTTTAACCCCGATGTTTACGACGAGGTTAACCACAAACTAGACGCTTCTTTGGAAGAAAATATGGTAATTAAGTATAGCGACGTTGAGTACATCACTAATACCGTTACCAACGAGATTAAACACAAAACAAACAAAATCCCTACTACCGACCTTAAGGTAGGCGAAACCAAGGTTTTGCAAGAGGGTGCAAATGGTGAGGAAGAAATCACCACAATCACAAAATTTGTAAACGGTGCAGAGGTTGATAAAAGCATCACACGCGCCGCAACAAAAAAGGCAGTTACCGCAAAGGTTAAGGTTGGCGTAAAATACGAAAGAGCCAACAAAAACGCATGGATGTCCGACCTCAGATACGATAAAGACATTCTTTTAGACAAAAATGGTAAGCCAATTAACTATAAAAGACTTATTACCGGCGTTGCCTCGGCATACTGCACAGGTCATACCTGCTCGACAGGTGTTGCAGTAAAGCAGGGCTACATCGCAGTTGACCCTAACATTATCCCCTACGGCACCGAAATGTATATCCGCACTACCGACGGTAGTTGGATTTACGGTTACGCAGTTGCCGCAGACACAGGCGGATTTACCTCTTGGGGCAACACAATCGCCGACCTTTATATGTACTCTTACACCGATGCTGTAAACTTCGGTAGAAGAAACGTTGAAATTTATATACTGTAAAACTAAAATGCTATCTCACACGAGATAGCATTTGTTTTTTATATTCTCCAACAATTATTTTTCTGCTATATTAAAAACTTTTTTATTTTTTCGAATAGCATGTTTATAAGTATTATATGCACCGCCCATTTGCCTTGTAATATATGCTATAATGCAATCTGCTTGCTCAACCATATATTTGTTTCTATAAGATATTGCAAACCTTAATGGCGCTTTCTCTATTGGTGGATAAATTATATTATCATAAATCGTTTCTTTGTACTCTAATTGGCTTTTTTGATATTCATGCGTTATATATGGGGTAACAAAAATAAGTTTAGAGCCTTTAGCGTGATTTTTATATGCTTTTGCACACGAATACGCAAAACTGTCAAATCTTCCATAACCACCAAGAAAGAACTCTACATCTTCCCCATTTGCAATTTTGTTAAGTAAAGCAAGAACGCACTCTTTGTCTTTATCTTTTTCAATATAATCTGAATGTCCACAAAAAGTTATAATCACAAACGCACCGCCCAATATGAAGGTATACCTTCATATTATCACACCCCAGACAAATAATCAAGAAATATGTAGGTGTGCCTTCTTATATTTTTTAGTTATTGTTGATAAAATAATTAAGAAGGTAAAACTACTTACTAGATTTTTGTTTTTGGGTGATTCAACTTGACAGTTAATGACGCAGTGGCTTTTCGTATTTCCGAATTGCTAAAACAAAAGAATATGTCGCAATATCGTTTAGAGCAGTTATCAGGCATACAACACGGTAGTATGCAGTGCATAATGAATGGTAGAAACAAAACTGTAACATTAAGTACTGTATTACTGTTGGCAAAAGGATTTGAAATGCCGGTAACCGAATTTTTAAACGATAATATTTTTGATGCAGAAAATTTAGAGATAGAAAATTAACCCACGCCATACAGCGTGGGTTGTTTGTTGCATAAAAAAGCACCGCCGAAGCGGTGCTTTAGTGTTATTATTTAAGGTTTGCTTTAAGGGTTTCGAGTTGCTCGCGAAGTTCCTCTGGCAATTTATCGCCGAACTTCTTGTAATGCTCCTCAATTTCCTCTGCCTCTTTGGTCCAAACGTCTTTGTCAATTTCGAGAATTGATTTTAGAGTTTCAATATCAAAGTCGAGGTCGGTAAGGTCGATATCTTCTGGGTTTGGAACGTAACCGATAGCAGTTTCTTTAGCGTCTGCTTTGCCTTCGCAACGGTCGATAATCCAGTTAAGAACGCGGCAGTTATCGCCAAATCCTGGCCAAATGAAGTTGCCTTCATCGTCGGTACGGAACCAGTTAACGTTGAAGATTTTTGGTGCTTTATCGCCAAGTTTTTCGCCCATATCGAGCCAATGACGGAAGTAGTCGCCCATGTGGTAGCCACAGAAAGGTAGCATAGCCATTGGGTCGCGACGAACAACGCCAACTGCACCAGCGGCAGCAGCAGTAGTTTCAGAAGCCATTGCAGAACCTACGAACACACCGTTAACCCAATCTTTTGATTGATATACAAGTGGAGCGCACTTTGCACGACGGCCGCCGAAGATAATAGCAGAAATTGGCACGCCCTCGCCCTTATTAAACTCGTCAGAAATGCATGGGCAGTTTTCTGCAGGAGCAGTGAAACGAGAGTTAGGATGTGCAGCGCATGTAGTTTTATCCGCTTTGTTGAATTTAGAAGGATCCCAAGGATTGCCTTTCCAAACAAGAGCATTTTCGGGTAGGTTTTTATTTAAGCCTTCCCACCAAACAGTGTTATCATTAAGGTCTAATGCAACGTTTGTGAAGATGGTGTTCTTTGTGGTAGATGCCAACGCATTGTAGTTTGAGTGTGCATTAGTACCAGGAGCAACACCGAAGAAACCGTTTTCTGGGTTGATAGCATAAAGTCTGCCATCTTTACCGATTCGCATCCAAGCAATATCGTCGCCAACGGTCCAAACTTTGTAGCCTTTTTCTTGCAAATATTTAGGTGGAATCATCATAGCAAGGTTGGTTTTACCGCAAGCAGATGGGAATGCAGCTGCTACGTATTTAACCTCGCCTTGTGGATTCTCGATACCGAGGATAAGCATATGCTCTGCCATCCAGCCCTCTTTCCAACCTTGGTAAGAAGCGATACGAAGTGCAAAACATTTTTTACCGAGAAGAACGTTACCGCCGTAACCTGAGTTAACAGAAATAATTGTGTTATCCTCTGGGAACTGGCAGATATATCTCTTTTCAGGGTCAACATCGCAACGTGAATGTAAGCCGCGTACCCAGTCGTTGCTATCGCCAAGAACATCAAGAACCTTGGTGCTTACGCGGGTCATAATAATCATATTAAGAACAACGTATACAGAGTCGGTTACCTCGATACCAATCTTAGCCAAAGGCGAGCCGATAGGACCCATTGAGAATGGGATGATGTACATTGTCTTGCCCTTCATACTGCCTCTTGCAATATCGTAAAGCTTTTCGTACATTTCTTTTGGGTCGCACCAGTTGTTTGTTGGGCCTGCATCTTCACGCTTTGTGGTGCAAATGAAGGTACGGTCTTCAACACGTGCAACGTCGTTAGGGTTGGTGCGATGCAAATAGCAATCAGGAAGTTTTTCTTGATTTAACTTCTCTAATTCGCCGAGTTCTACCGCTAATTCGCGAAGCTCTGCGATTTGCTTTTCGCTACCGTCTACCCATACTACTTGGTCTGGGGTTAAAAGCGCCTTAACCTCGTCAAGCCACTTTAGTACCGATTTGTTTTGAGTCATAATTTTTTCTCCTTTTGTAAAATAATCCTAGTTTGCCTTTTTACAATAATATTATATTCAATTTCAAGTCTTTTTTCAAGCCTTTTTGAAAAATTTTGATAAAAAATTAACAAGTAGCGCTTTCGCACGCAAAACTTTAGTTAAGTTGTACTAACAAAAGAATAAAATGTGTCCTGTTTGCCAACAATCTTTGTTGTTAAACCTTTACTTTTTAAGTTTCGGGTGGTAAAATGTATACAGTTTATTTTCGGCGAAGGTGATTCTCTTGGCAAAACAGTGCTTGTGCTTTGATATGGATGGCACTTTAATTGATTCTATGGATTGTTGGAACAATCTTAAATATAAAATGTGCGACAGGTATTTTGAGCGTACAGGCGAAAAAATTCCGCTTAATAAAGACGATGAAGCAGTAATAGAAAACTCAGGATTAAAACAAGCCATAGAGTACGTAAATAAGACCTACAACACCTCGCTTGATTTCTTTTTGGACGCCTGCGCCACCTTGCAAAATTTTTACCTTAACGAGTGCACTATAAAGCCTTACGTTCGCGAAACTTTGGATAGGCTTTTGGAAGGCGGCTACAAAATGTGCGTTATTACCGCAACACCCTACAAATATACAGTAGAGGTTTTAAAGAAACTTGATTTGCTAAAATACTTTAAGTTTGTGCTAACCCCAACCGAATACCCAAAATGCAAACGCTCTAGGCGCATTTTCTTTGGCGCTTGCAGAAGATTTTTGTGTTTACCTAAAAACGCGGTGCTTATAGACGACGCTAACTATGCACATATAACCGCAAAGGCGGCAGGTTTTCGCCGAGTTGGTGTGTACGACCAATATCGCGATGACGATTTGAAAGAATTTACCGATATAAATTTTAAAGATTTTTCCGAACTTTTAGACTACTACATAAAGAATAAACACTTTTAGAAAGGGTGCGTTTAATGGTACTTTTAGGTGTAATACTGTTAACTGTTTTGGTGCTTTACTTACTTATTTGTTATGTAAGTTTCAGAATGGCGGTACTAAGAAGCCGTCCAACCGACCGCACCAAAGAGGTTTTCGCAAGCGATAATCCGTTATATCCCTACCAACAAAGGTTTATTGATGGTGGCGCTTGGATGGATAAGCAAGAGTTAGAAACTTTTACTATTACCTCTTTTGACGGGCTTAAACTTTACGCCGACCTATTAAGGTTAGAAGGCAGTAAAAAGGTTGCAATAGTTTTTCACGGATACCACTCTTCTTACAGGGGCGATTTTTCAATATCTCTCCCCTACTACCGAGAATTAGGTTTTAATATACTGCTTGTTGACCAGCGTAGCCACGGCAGAAGTGAAGGCAGATATTTATCATACGGAATTTTAGAAAAATATGACTGTCGCGACTGGGCAAACGAAATGGTTAAAGTTTTTGGGTCCGACTGCGAAATAGTTTTAAGCGGTATGTCGATGGGTGCCTCAACCGTAATGCTTGCGGCAGGGCTAAACCTTCCGCCACAAGTTAAGGCAATTACCGCCGACTGCGGCTTTACCTGTGGCTTTGATATTGTTAAAAACACCGCAAAATCTATAAACCGCTTTATCCCTGATTTTGTTATTCACACCACAAACCTGTTTTGTAGGATTTTTGCAGGTTTTGACTTGCGAGGGGACAACACCCAAATATCCTTGCAAAAAAGCACCGTGCCAATCCTCTTTATCCACGGAACGCACGACACCTTTGTTCCTTGCGAAATGACCCTTAGAAGTTATGCCGCGTGCAAAAGTGAAAAGCAACTGCTTACCGTTGCGGGTGCTAGCCATGGAATGAGTTTTTTAATAGACGAACCCCTCGTTAAAAAGACGATGAAAGAGTTTTTCAAAAAGCACTTAACAAAATAATTGAAAAGTAAAAGCGACCGAAGCATAACTTCTGAGAAGGAAGTCTGGCAATCGGTCTCTTTTTATTATTTATTGTTTAGTAAAAAGATGCGTTTCTTTTGTTTCTTTGCATAATTTAACGCCGTATATGCACCACCAAAGTTGCGCCTTACATAAAATATTATAGCATCACTTCTGTCAATTAACCAACGATTGCGTTTTTGTATAGCACCTTTATAATGGCACCCCATCAGTTCTTGGGGTATTATAATTTCATCATATGCGGAAGAATAAAATTCTTTATTGGTATTTAGACTTTGTAAAAAATATGGTTTTATCAAACATAATTTTATATATGGATATTTGTGCTTAAGCGTTCTTATTGCACTTGCAAAAATCCTGTCAAATTCTCCATCTCCACCGGTGTAAAACACATTAAAACCCTCTTCAATTAACTCGGTTAATCTTTCAAACATTTCAGTTGTGATATTATTAAAAACCTCTCTATGACCAAAGCCACAACATATTTTGTTTCTCATTTTAAACCCTCTTTTATAAAATGTTTCTGAAAATAGAACAACTATATTATACAGTTTCTAATTACAAAACGCAATAGGGTTAAAATATTACCAAAAGAAAACGATTGGTGATGTATATGTATGATTTTGGTTTAAGAATTAGAGATTTACGCGAAAAGCACAAAATGTCGCAACAACAGTTAGGCAACAAAGTGGAACGTAGTAAATCAGTAATTAGCAGTTACGAGAATAACATCAAAGTTCCTCCATTAAGCATACTAGTTCAGTTTGCGGTTATATTTAATGTTTCTCTTGATTATCTTGTAGGTATAGATAAAACCGAAATGATTTCGATTAGCAAATTAACATCCTCGCAAAAAGATTTAGTACAAACCGTAGTATACGAACTTCAAGATAAAACTTCAAAGAGCGACGGACTATCCGCTAGACAGCAGGAAATACTAAACGGCCTTATGAAAGAATTTTCTAAAAAATAAATAATGCTTTTAAAATTGCAAAACACCTGAATTATGTTCAGGTGTTTTTTATATGCGGTTGCATTCTGTTATTTGGTTTTAATCTTTAAAGTTTTTGTGTATGGGCCGTATATCTTTTTGCCTTTTACTGTTTTGTAGGCGCGTAACCTTACGTAATAGGTCTTTTTCGCCTTTAATTTGGTTATAGTTTTAGAATCGCTGGACTTGCTTTTTACGTATATTTCCTTTTTGTTTTTGCTAAAACCTTTATTAGTGGCAACAACTATCTGATAGCCCGACGAATTTGTTACCTTGCCCCACTTAACCTTTATCTTCTTTTTGCCCGACGATAACTTTTTAATAGAGGTCTTTTTAGGGGTTATTTTAAAGGTAACAGTTCTTGTGCCGACATACTTACCCTTGCCCTTGATTATAGCGGTGGCGGTGCCTATCTTTTTGTTGTTTTTGTAACTTACTGTATAATCCGTACCCTTTTTAAGTTTCTTACCCGAGTATTTTACTGTAACGGTAGGTTTTTGGGATTTGCCCGTGTAGGTTTTATTAGAAACCGAAATTTTTGCCTTTGAAAGTTTTTTACCCGTTGGGTCGATTTTAACGGTTTTTGTGGCATCGCACCACTCGCAACCATAAACCCACTTACCGCTTTTAGTGATTGTAGGCGCAACGTACTTTACTATCTCAGAAAACTCGTGCCCGTTTTTGGGGATTATAACGTCGGTAGCACAGACATATCCACAATCTGCGCACTCTTCGTAGCCTCTACCGTCGGTGGTGCAGTCAGGAAAGGTTTCATAATATATATCATAGTTGTGCTCTTTTGAAAGTGGTAAAGGTTTTGATTCGTCAGCAAAACAAACCAAACAGTAACGCGATATGTACCCTTCCTCTTGACAGGTAGGCTCTTTAAAATACGATGTGCGCCATTGGTGGTTACAGGGTATTGTAAAGGTTATATTATTTGTAAGATATACGTTTTCGCTATACGGGTCAAGGGGATTGTCTCTGCGCCACACAATTTCACTACCTATGAAGTTCACTTTTACGTTTTCGCGAACACCATAGAAAGTACCTTTACCCATACCTTTAAGTGTTTCATAAAGCGTAATTTCCTCTATGCCCGAACATCCATAAAAGGCGCTTTCGCCAATATATGTAACACCCTGTGGTATAATAACGCTTTTTATACCCGTGCAATCCAAAAAAGCACCCGAAGAAATATCAGTAAGCGCATCTAATCCATAAAAATAGGTTAGTCTTTTACACTCATAAAAAGCCTTTTGACCTAAAAACTTGAGGCTTGGTATAGTCGGGTTTGACTCGAGCGCATAACAACTGTGAAATGCGTAATCTTCTATTCTTTCAAGTTTATCGTTAAATATAACAGTTTTTAAAGAACTACAGCTACCAAAAGCCCAACTGCCAATTCTTTTTAGGTTTTGGGGTAGCGTAACGCTAGTTATATACGTATTATCTCTAAAAACACCATTGGATATTGCTACAACATCGGTGTTTTCTATCTTATCAGGAATTACTACCTCGCTAACGTGGTTGTTGGAAATTCCCGTAATTACCATACCGCCCAAAGCAGTATCGTTATAATAATAGAAATTATAGCTTTCGACAGCGTTTGTTTGCATCAAAAAAGTTGGTGTAAGTATAGCGAAGCACAGAAATAATGCTACCAATTTTTGTTTTAACAAGGCTATCCCCACTTTTTCTATATTCTCTAATTATATTTTACAGTAAAACACGCCCCTTGACTATTGATTTTTTATACAAAATAAAAAGTCTCGCTTTGTAGCATTTGACGGATAACTTATAAAATAAAAACACCGCCGAAGCGGTGCTTTTAAATTAAATTTTACCCAAAAAACATTCAATGCCGTCGTACACGCGTTTTGCGGTCTGGAGGTCAAGTTGCCCAAAACTGTAAGCGTCGGTGCTTGCAGGGGTAAAGACCATATATCCGCCAAAAATTGGGTTAAGAATTCGTGTATACATACCGGTTTTACCGTTACAGAATAAGGTTACGGGGGTCTTTATTTCACGCTTTAGAGTTAGCATAGAACGGAAAGACTCTAGCATTTCTTCCTCTGTATCGCAGTGGCAAACTATTTTTATAATATCGGGGTTGCGCTCTTCTAAAAAGTGGCAAAGGTCAACTAGTTCTTCGGTTTTCATCGGTTTTAAAAGATGATTTGAAAGCAAAACTTCGCCACCCATACTATGCACGCGGTCGATAAGTTCGCACTGCTTTTTAATTATTTCAGGATTAACCACAACCTCGCGTGGTTTGTTTTTAATAAAGGAATAATCTGCGTCTGCAAACTTTTCGTCAAAAGCAAAG
>JAZOQV010000004.1:0-3277 GCA_045656265.1 Acutalibacteraceae bacterium
TTTTAAGCATAATCTTAATATCATTTAGATATGTTCTTGTTTGTATGTACTCGATGTCCATTTCAACCCATTCTTCAAACGGAACATCGTTTCTGTTTTTATGTATCTGCCAAGTGCAAGTAATACCGGGGGTTACTAAAAGACGAAGTTTTTGGTAATCGGTATAGTATGCAACCTCGCGTGGTAGTGGCGGTCGGGGTCCTACCAAGGTCATATCGCCTTTAAGCACGTTGAAAAACTGCATAAGTTCATCCAAAGAAACCTTACGCAAGAATTTACCTACCCTTGTTATTCTTGGGTCTTCTTTCATTTTAAAAACGGGTCCGTCCATTTCGTTTTGCTTTGCAAGTTCTTCTATCATCTGATCGGCGTTTGCGCGCATGGTTCTGAACTTGTACATATAAAACTCTTTTCCGTGCCTGCCCGAGCGTATCTGCTTATAAAATGGACCTGCGCTTGGGTCGTCAATAACAATTACTATTGCAATTATTACCATTAACGGCAGGAAGAAAAGCAAAATTAAGGATGCAAAAAAGATATCAAATAATCTTTTCTTCTTCCAATACGAAGCATAGGATTTTTCAATTATTGCTTCTAATTTTTGTCTTGTTCTTTCGTCTACTTTGTCTTGCTCAATGTAAGGCATTTTTGCACACTTCTTTCTTTAATGCTTTTTCTGTTTGATTAATTCGCATTACCGAATCGAATTCTGTTTTTCTGTTTTTTGATAGGTAGAAATGTTCGAAAACTACATTTTTAGCACCAAAATCGTCGACAGCGGTATCTATATATCCCGGGTGGAAAAGCGCCTCTATATCGCAACCTCTTTTTTGTGCCAATCTTTCGTACCGGGGTAAAATTTTGGTTACTCTTTGCTCGTCCATATATCCCGAAAAGAGAATACCTAGAAAAAGTGCCGTTGGGAGTTTGTGTTTTTTTGCCAGCGGTTTGTTTATTTGCCACAGAAATTTAAGCAACCACTGCTTAATAAGATTTACCGCGCTATATGTAAAATAAAGTGATGGTGCTTTTATAAAGGGCAGTAGCGGCTCTGCAGGCATTCTTATATGCCTGACCTCTATATTTTCTGCCTTTAAAACCTTTAGCAAGACTTTGAAAATGGCAGGTATCATGTGGGTATGTTGATGACTGTCTATGCAAAAACCTCTGTCTTCGGGCAGTCTTTCTTTCCAATACACCACCTGCGCCCTGATTTCTTTCTCTATCTGGCGCTCGAACTCTTTGCGTCTTAAAAGACTTAATTTTAAAAGACCCATAAAGGTATGCTTTATGTTGCCGTTTTCATCTGCAATCAGGCTAACCTCTTTGGGATTTGCCATGCACTTGCCTTCTACAAGGTTAAGGTGTAAAGATATGCGAAGGTCGGAGTCTTTTACCAAACCGTCTAAATCAACCTCGTCAAAATTCGGAAACACGCTAACGGTGTTTATTGCGCCTATATCTATACACTCTTTTATATGCTTTGATACCGTATCATTCATTCCGTAATCATCGGCACAAAAATATATCACTTGTTTTCATCTTCTTCCCCGAGTTTTACAACTATCGTATTATCTATTACCGCAACACAGTCTTTGCTTGGCCACTCGCCCATCGACTGAACCTGCTCGCTTTTTTGAATAGCGCGTTTTTCTTCGCCTGCTAAGAATTTATAATCTTTTCCGCAGTAGTCGTTTATCGCGCTGCAAAATACGCTTTGACCAACCATTTCATCGTCTGCGCGGATTATATATCCATCGGTTATACCGGTAATCTCGGGCGGTAGCGTAGCGCTATAATCCTCACTATTCTTTAAATGCCCGGTAACTGCAACTTTTTCACAACCGTCCGCATTTTCGGTTTGCTCTATCCTATCTGCAATACGAACTAAAACCCCGTAAGATTTCTCGTATGACATCTGCGCTTTATGATAACTAACATTTGCAATTACAATCTGATTTGCTACCAAGGTTGCCGCCAAGACTAGAACTGCCCAACGTTTTATTGCGGTGTGTTTTTCTTCTTTTTCGTTACCTCTTTCATAAATTACAATAAAGAACAAATAAAATACCGAATAACCCATTCGCATTAAAGAATGGTAATCAACCTCTGCATTTATTAAAGCCAACACACTGGCGCCGATAATAAGCATACCGCAAAACAGGGGCAAAGTTATAAGTTTTAGCGGTTCTTTGTAAACCTTATTTTTAATTACGTATCCCAGGTAATACGCTACGGCAACTAAGAACACCACAGCGTTAAGAACAACGTAAAGACTAATCCCTTTACTTGTATCAAAGAAGCAGTTTATAAAGGTTTCTTTAATAACGTAAAGCGAGCCCGCAATATCAATACCCGAAAGCGAGGCGGCGGCGTTAACCCCTTGATAATCTAAAAGTGTTGTAGAAGTTACCGAAAGAATTATATTAAGCACGCCATAGTAAAGCGCCATACCCGCAGCGCCCGAAAGTAAAATAAATAGCGTCTTTTTTAGCAACTGAGGGGTTTTAATATTTCCGTAAATCGCGCTATCAATAAGTTTAAACAGAACCAACATTATGGTTACTGTAACGTAGGCTTGATAGATACCTGTTGAAAACGCTAAAAGCACTGCCGAAATTATGTAATTAGGTTTTTCTTTGGTCATATAAAGCGCCGACAAAGTAGCAAGCAAAAATGCAATACCATAACCGTCTGCCACGTAGTTATACATCATAACCGAGGTAACTGTTGGGAAAGAAACCACCACAGCGCCAATTAAGAGCGCAGTAACCTTTTTTTGCACGCCCAATATTTTGCAAATACAAACCGCGCCTAGCGCGTGGAATATAATAGCCAACAGTCCGTTAAGAAACGGTAGGTCGTAAAAGGAACTAAAGGAGCACGCTACGGGTAAAAACCACCTGCCGATAGCAATCATATTTTGTGGGTCGTACCTGAACACAAGCGAGTCCCAATTAGGTAACCAATTTGTTATCTTATAAAAGTGCGCCAACAGTCCCACAACCAAAGCCGCTATAAACGAGACTTTCCACTGAGGCAAGATACTCTTATTAAGTTTTTTAAATACTTTTTCAGGCACTTTTACCACTCCAACCATTTGAATTTATGCAAAAATTTTCCGTACAGTTTTTTGTAAAGTTTTACACCTATCAGCCTTTTTACAAAGGTAGTGCGCTTTGCCGTGGCCGAAGTCCACGAAGCCGAAAAGTGATGTATAGAATATGTGTTTTTTGTTATTATCTTTTTGCCCGTGTCGTACTTCATTGGGCAAAGA
>JAZOQV010000005.1:0-2322 GCA_045656265.1 Acutalibacteraceae bacterium
GTATCGTCAGTTGGTCACAGGAAACCCAACAGCACGAGTGTTAGAACGAGTTGCAGACATTCTGCAAGTGCCAATCGATACGTTCTTTACTCGTAGCATCCCAGTGACACCCTCAATTTTGGGAAGCGGAAATACTTTTAACAACAACAATTCAGTTGTAATTACCAATCAATTACAACATGCTCAAATCGATTCTCTTGAAAAATTAATAGAGGAGAAAGATAAAAGAATTTTGCTATTAGAAAAACTATTAGCCGCAGTAGAAAATAGACAATGCATAGACCAAACAGAATCTATGTAATGTGTTATTTAATGTAGTTTAGAGGTATCTTTATATACCTATCTTGTATTAACGAGTCGGGTCTCCGCAACAAAATTGAGAATGTAGGTAATCTAAAGACTTCTAAGTCAGAAGATTAACCTACATTTTTTTGTTTCATAAAAATAAACTGGGACAAAAGTGGGACAAAAATGGGACGATATACGAATCTTTTTTTAAGAGTAAAACCATCCTACTTTTTGTCATCCCTGCCCTACCCTGCTTATTTTTGTCTTGGTCTATAAAAAGCATAAGTTCAGCCCTGGTACGCTGGTCAATGGGAAGCGTGGCGGAATCTGTTGCTACAATATTAGATAAATCTTTCCGAATTGCAAAATTATCAATTACTAAATATCGGAAACTATGTTGGGCAGACAAAAATGGGACGATGTTTTTAATGGGGACCTATTTCAACTACGCAATACTGAGATTTAAACATTGGATTTTTAGAGTCAGGGAAATAATATACACAAATTCTAACTATAGTCTAAAACTCGCTATATTCTTCAGCATTTCATAAGCTTCGCGTACTCGTTTCTTTTCATCGTAAGAAGCTGGTTTAACGTTTCCCATTTCATTGAGAAAACGAACAGCATCTTCACCATATAATATAGGGGGTTCAGCAATACGTCTTGCCATAATTTTTTCTTTAAAAGTTTATTTTTGCAAAATTAACCCCTCACTACAAACTACAAATTTAATTCATATATCTGACATTATACCAGCATTCTGAATGTATATAGAGACGCATAGAATTATTTACTATTTAGCAATCTCGGTTCTATTAAGCTTCTATACTTGAATTCACACGCAAGCGTTCTTCTCGATTAGTTTGTTCTTGGCAAAACGCTTCGGTTTCAAGGTTGAACTCATCACGCATCTTAGTTCCGACCTCGCCATACTCAACATCCAACAATTCATCAAGAGTTGTACAACTCATTATGGTTCTCCTTTTATTCATATCTCACTCTCTTTAATTTAACGCTTTGCTTTTGTCATCCACAGATAGAAGTTCAGCATATTGTCCACATTAATGCAAGTGGATAAAAAAACGACCCGCCGATTTAAGCATTGTTAAAAGGCTTGGCGGGTTCTTGCGATGCAAAGTTAGGAATTCTTTTCAAATTGGTAAACAATGTTCACTACAAATAAAAACTCAACCCCAAACAACTGAGGTTTGAGGTTGATATTGTACTGTTTAACGTGCAAGACTCTGCGACTATGACTGGGAATTACACGATTCTAAGTGCAAAATTAAGAACATTTATTCATTTGAACAAGCATCAGATGCACAAACCTTAATCTTGAGAGGAGGTCTTTGAATTATGACGCCTTAGGTTTTCACGCAAAGATTTTAACTCTTTTTCAAGTCTATCTCTGTTGGGTTCACCAATCTCGCCATAATACTTGTTTTTAATTTCGTCTAATTTAGTCGTATCCATCGCTTATAATTTATCTATTATCAAGAACGTCAAATTTATTATAATAAAACATTAGACAATTCTACCCCCAATCTTTTTATTGCATTTTCAAGATATTTCCTTCGTTCGGAAGAAGGTGTTTTAATTCCATCTATGTATTATTGAAAATGTATAATTGTTTGGTATTCAGTTATTTTATACACATCAAAACATTTTACGCAGTGCATTGCGTATTTTTACGCAGTCTATTGCGTATTTTTACGTAGTGCAAATATAAACAAAAGATTTGAGCAAAAATAATAGAGATTAGAAATATCATGGATTAAACTTTGACTAAGAATCAGAAGTCAGAGCCCCTATAAGTTGCTTATACCATCCGTAATTAGAAGTGTTGGTTTCTAGGAGTTCACGGTGCGTAAGCGGAGACGGATACTGTTCATGACTTCTATTTCATATTGGGATTGTTTGTGTTTACCTTCAATAACACGAATACCTTCTACTACACCAACATCAACAGAACCCCTACTACGAATAAGTTGGTTGTAAATCATATTCTCCATAAGATGCGAACGCTCTTGTTGA
>JAZOQV010000006.1:0-20377 GCA_045656265.1 Acutalibacteraceae bacterium
ATTATTAACACAGTGTATATTTTAATAAAAACTATTTACTGCAAGAAAAATATATGTTATAATACATTCAAATATACACTTTCTGTAAAAGGAGATTATTTATGAAAACTTTAAAGATATTACCGCTTCTTTTGGCTTGCCTTATTTTTGTTGGATGTACTACTCAAAAGCCAACGCTCGAAAAGATTGCTTTTAGAGCAGACGTTACACACGACGGCAATAAAGACAGAATTATTACCTCTATTGATAACGCCGATAAAGGCGAGGCTTACGTTAAAGTTTACACCACAGATAGCCAAAACAGAGACGTTCTTTTATGGAAAGATATCGCCGGCACAAAAGAGAAAGATTATAAAGGCATTTACATTTGTAAAAAAAGCGGCAACTTCGACCTACTTGTTTGGAAACCTACCTTTGACGGCGACACCACCACTTTAGAATATGCAGTTTTCTACTTAAAATATAACGAAGATACCGAAAGAACCGAAAGTGTAAATGAATTACACGAAAGCATTACATTTACAAAAGAACAGGTTACAAAAGATGGCGACAAGTATGAAGAAGCTAGCGAGTTTGTTGCTACTTTGAATAAATATCTTGAAAAGAGCGCTGCGCTTTTAGATACAGTCGGTGGCGAGGTTATGTATAGCCCAAGCGTTGAAGAAAAGGTAACCAACCTATACTACCCAAAATGGTTTGATAAAGACTATAAAGCAACCACTAACCCTGCAAACACTGCTTCTGACGCACAACAAGGTTCTCCAATAGAATAAAATTCACAGCTACCTTTAATAATAAGGTAGCTGTTTTTTTATTTATTATCGCTAATCATTTTTCTTTTAAATACAACCGCTGCGATAATAAACACAATCACAGCATACACGCTAAAAACAATTATATTTCTAGCAGTGATGATTGACGGCTCGTTATTTGTTATGCCCTTGATTATCGTAACGCAGGATTCAAATGGTAAATACTCGCAGAATTTTGCAAAGCATTTTCCAAGTAGTTCCCTTGGAAAATACATTCCGCTAGTAAAACAAACTAATTGAACTACCATGCTAGAGACACCCGATGATGCTTTTTCTGTGCACACAGAACCAATTATTATTCCAAGCGCCATAAAAAGAACGGACACTATAATTGATGCAAGAATCGCTAAAATTATATCAACATTAAATTTCAGCCCCAGCACCACTGCGAGAGCAAAGAACAGAATATTCTGAATTAAAACTAACGGAACGATTGAAAGTATATATCCGCCTATATATTCCATTGGTTTCATTGGGCTAATGCCTAGTCTTACAAGCAGTGAAGACGTTCTGTCTTTGCTTACAAGCATTGCAGTAAACAAAGTTATAAAAGAAAATCCAAATACAACTATTCCCGGTGTGAAGTTTTCCAAATCATAATTTTCACTGGGAATATTTATTTGTTGAAATATAAACAGTAAAAACAGCGGTAACAAAACAGAAAATATTATACTTAAAGGGTCTCTTAATATTTCTTTGAAATTTCGTTTAGCAAAATTAAGCGTTCTCATATTGCTTCATCCCCCATCGCTATTTTTACAAATGCATCCTCAAAGTTTTTTGCACCTGTTTTTTGGATAAGTTCATCCGCCGAACCCACATCTATCAAATTACCTTTTGACATAATTCCAATTCTATCTGACAGTTTTTCTGCTTCTTCCATATAGTGTGTGGTTAAAATAATTGTAATTTTACCCTTTAGTTTTTCTATAACCGACCAAAGTTCTTTTCTGGCAATTACATCTAACCCCAAAGTCGGCTCATCTAAGAACAAAATCTTGGGATTATTTATTAAGGATATTGCAATTGAAAGTCTTCTTTGCCATCCGCCCGATAAGGTCTTGGCTTTTTGATTTAGCACCTCATCAAGTTTAAAAGTCAATATTAGTTCTTTTATTTTTTCTTGTTTGTTTTTAATCCTATACACGCCCGCCATAAACTCTAAATTCTCTTTAACAGAAAGGTTAGGTGCGATAGCGGTTTCTTGTGGAGATACGTTTAGTATCTCTTTTATTTTTTGTGTATCATGGTTTATATCCAAGCCATTTATCTTAATTTCGCCATCGGTAGCAAGAATTAGGGTTGATAGCATTTTTATGGTCGTAGTTTTGCCTGCACCGTTAATACCCAAAAGTGCAAACAATTCGCCTTGATTGATCTTTAGATTTATTCCATTAACAACAGTTTTATCTTTGTAACGTTTGGTTAAATTAACAGTTTCAATCGCTAGCATATTATTCTCCCTTAGTAAACACCTTATCTGCCAGGTCTTCAATTTTATCGGCTTTTAGTAGTGCAATACCTCTTTCCTTGTCGCAAAGCACTATAATTGAATCGCCCGCTTCAATATGGAACATATCACGCGCTTCCTTTGGTATTACAATTTGTCCTTTTTCTCCTACCTTGCTTATTCCTACGAATTTATCCTTGCTCATTTTAAGCCCTCCAAAGTTTTACTAGTTATACTTTTCATACTAATTATACATTTCTACTTTTTAAAAGTCAATATGTTTTTTGCAAAGAAAAAAGCGCTTCTATAAAAATAGAAACGCTTTTGAGTTTTATTTAGTTATTTGTTTTTAGTAATAGTTTTATAATTCTTTCTGCACTGCGCCTTGCGGATTGAATATTTATTCTGCCGTCTTTCAATCCCTCTAAATATTCTTTGTTCTTCTCGCCCGGCATAACAAGGTCGCAACCTGCATTTGTCATCATAAACGCAGTGTTCCTAGTGCACCAGTCGGTCATAACGATACCATCATAGCCCCATTCTTCCCTCAAAATAGCCGTGTTAAGGTCATAACTATCCGAAGTATACTCGCCATTTAGTTTACTATATGAATTCATTATAGCGTAAGGACTTGACTCATCTACTGCAATTTTAAAACCTTTTAAGTATATTTCGCGCAAAGCGCGTTCGGAAACAACACTATCGCTGAAAAGTCGATTGTTTTCAACGTTGTTAGCCACAAAATGCTTAATTGTGGCATAATGCTTTGTGTTTTCGCCGTTACGGTCTTTTTGTATACCGTTTACTGTTGCTGCCGCCATTTTACCCGTTAATAGCGGGTCTTCGGAATAATACTCAAAGTTTCTGCCACACAAAGGATTTCGTTGTATGTTCATACCAGGCGCTAACCATCCATCTACGTTGCAAACCGACATATCGCTGCTAACCCCTGCGCCAAGCAAATTAGCATTATCTAAATCCCAAGTGTTTGCTACGAGTGTTGCAACCGGATAAGCATTCATACTTTTAGCAAGGTCTGAATCCGGAGTAACATTTTTAAAATCGACATAGAAAGAACCTAGCCTTATACCTGTTGGACCATCTGCATTTACATTAGCGTCTATGCCGTACTTATCGCTAGACCATATCTCACCTGCAGCACCCGGGATTTTCTTTGCCATACAGCCAACATTCAAACCCGGGAAAAGCGTTGCGCCTGTCGCACCGTTAAGCAAATCTGCAAGTTCTACTTCGTTAAACTGTGCAACAAAGTTTTCAATGGTACATTTGCCTTCCTTCAAATCCTTAATAGTGAAAAAGCCTACATTATTATATACTTTTTCTTCTAGCGGTACAGGCTCTTTTGCCTTGATGCAATTCGTATCAAGTTGGTATTTCTGGCAAGAATCTTTTTCGCTTTGCTCGAGAGCATAACTATAAAACGCAGTTTTTGTTATAAGATTTAGCTTGGTTTTAAGTGTGCAACGATTATGAGTTTTAAAACAACAAGCAGTATTATTAAGTTCAACACCGCTAACTATCTTTGTGTTACGCGATGAATTTCCTAGGCGCAAATAATATGTGCCTTTTTCTAATATAAATTCAGCAGCTTCTTGGTCAAAGCAAGCAAAATCGCAAAGGTCAAAGGTAAGGCTTACTTCTTGATTTTCATTAGGTTTTAGTTCGCCTGTTTTAGCGAAAGCCGCTAACTGTTGATAAGCCTTTTCGAGCTTGCCGTCAGGCTCGCTTATATACAACTGAATAACCTCTTTGCCGTTATAAGCGCCTGTATTTTTTACATCTGCCTTGACTGTAATTTTATTTTCGCTAACGATGGTTTCTTTGTACGTTATATCGAAGGTTGTGTACGAAAGTCCATAACCAAACGGATACACGGGTTGTATATTAAAGGAATCAAAATAGCGGTAGCCAACATAGATGCCTTCGTTATACGGTACTGTTAGTTCACCAAAATTTTCATTAGTTGGGAAATCGTTTATGTCTGCAACAGTTGCCGCAAGTTTGCCCGAGGGTGTAACGTTACCAAAAAGAATATCCACCAGCGAATTACCCATTTCGCTACCACCGAAAGATGCATAAAGTACCGCATCAAAGCCAAAGCCTTTAATTGCAACAGGGTCGATAACAATGGCAGTATTTAATACTAAAACCGCCTTTTTAAAATGCTTTTTAACACTAGTTAATAAACCAATTTCTTGGTCGTTAAGATAATAACTACCCTTAACCTTATCAAAGTCTCGGTGTTCGCCAATATTTCTACCGATAGAAACAACAGCTACATCGCTTGTATTTGCAGCCTTTACGAACATATCTTCAGAAATTTGCGGTTCATCGATAAACTGCATCCAGGTTAATTCAGGATTAGCAAATACGTTGTGCCTGTTATAATACTTCAGTTCCCAATCGTAATCATTTTCTAAAAAAGATATGTATAAATCAGCAATTTCTTTGTTAACCGAAATATTACAATTAACCAATGCATCGTAGGGTTGTACGGGTATTACGCTTAAAACGTCGCCCGAACCGCAACCGCCTTTATTACAAAAATACATGGTGCTGCCAAAAGCCGCTATGCCAGTATCTTTTTTAAGTGGCAATATGCCGTTATTTTCTAGCAGAACCATACCGTCTGCTGCAATATTTCTTATATTTTTTAAATGTTCTGTTTTAGTCATAAAAACACCTACTTTTGCCAAGGTTAATTGTGGCAAACTTTTTATACATAATAAAACACTTTTACCCAAAAAGCAATAGGTAAAAGTGTTTTTTTAAAAATTTTTTATTCAGTTTGGCTTGAAGTGGTTTCGCCGCTAAACGCGCCCAATAAATCCGACTGTTCCATACGCTCGAAATCATTCTCTTTAAGTTCAGGGAAGTCGCATTTTACAGTTCCGTTTATATCGCTTGCCGTGATTGTTTGGTCGTATTTCATAGAAACATCGCCCTCTGCAAACTTAACCAACACATCACAACTAATTTCGGTTTTATAATAGAAGCCTTCACTATTAACGTAGGTTTTACCGCTAAACGAATTAACCTTAATTTCTGCTTCGTTAAAGTCGCCGCCAAAACTCTCGTAAGGGCCAACAATCGAACTTAAGAAAGTGATACCGTCTTCACTTTCGTGATTAAGGTTAAAGTTATAAACCGTGTCATCCTTAATCTTTTCTGCTTTAATGTTTTTCATAAGACCGGTTGTATATATGCTAGCAGGCGAAACCCCCGAGTTCATATACACACCACTTACGAATTTTGAGAAGTCCATTACACTGTATATTTTTTGGCTATACAAATCACTGGTTTGATAGTATCTGCCATCGGTATAATACTGCGAACTTTCTAAAGTTTTTCCTTTTTTGCCATTATCAAGATAGGTTGTAAAGGTTTGTTGGGCGTACTCACTACCCGTCATATTCTGTTGGCGCTTAAAGGTACGTGTGTAACCCACTTTTGCTTTGCCTTGAACTATATCAGCACTAGAGTCCATTTTCATAACATAGTTGTTTGAAGACAAAGTTTTGCTCATTGCGGAATCTATTGCCATAACGTCATCAATAGACTCAACCTCAACGTAATTCTTGTCCTCCGGATTATAAGGATCTACCTCTTTGCCAATTTCGTTATATGTTATTTCACTTGAAGTTTTGCTTGTGATTTCATCGCCCTCTACTGTTATAATAGCAGTAACCTCAAGTTTTTCATAAACAAGATAGCCATCTTTGTTTATAACATATTCGCCCTCGCCTTTTTTGATTTTAACATCTTGAAAATTGTCTGCATCATCTTCTGCGGCACTGTTAACAAAGCTTGAAAGCGCGCTATTTTTACAGGTAAAGGTTATAGCGGTATATCCCTCGCCCCAATTGTCTTTTTGAGTGGATTCAGTATCAGCACTATTTTCATCTTCAGTTTCGGTTTTAAAACCAACCGCACGCATATCTGAATATTTTATGTTGATTAACGAACCAACATTTTCAATACCTGCATCTTTAGCGTTAAGTTTGGACTTAAAATATCCGCCATACCTATTGGTATAATAATAACCGTCTTTATAATAAACCTCGTAATTATTTATATTTGCAGAAGAACTGCTTTTTTGGGATACCATTTCAGACATTTCGTACTTTTTGGCATCTTTTAAATTATGTACTAAAAGGTCTGAGCTGTTTTCAACGTAATAACTTGTATCGCCGTAATCATAATACATAGTGGTTTTCGAAGTAAGATTAAGGTCGTTAAGTTTCTCGTTCTGTTTTATTGCACTGTCTATAAGCTTTTCAATTTTTGCAGCATCGCTATTAGAATTACAACCCGAAAAGATTGCACCCACCATTAAAAGCGATAGCGCAATACAAAGTAGCTTTTTCATTTCATTCGTCCTTTTTTATAAAATACCAAGCACCGCAGAGAAACTCTGCGGTGGGAAGTGTTTATATATTATTCGGCATCTGCAAAAGTTACATCGGCAATAAATACATTTACCTTTGATAGTGCATTACCGGTCATACTTTGCAACTTGGTTTTAACGTTGGTTTGCACCTCTTCTGCAACCTTACGAACGTCGCAACCGTTTACGACAGAGATATAAATATCTAAAGAAGTGGTATCGTTAACTCGGTTTACCTTAATTGCCCTAGAATAATCGTTCTTTGCAAAAACTTCTTTAATATCTGTGGTCTTAGAAACAAGACCCGCAACCCCCTCTACTTCTAGGGTTGCAACGCTTGCCATTTTGATAACAACATCATCGTTAATTTCTAATCCAAAAGAATTTTCTTTATTCATTTTTAAACTCCATTCTGCTACAAACTATTTATGTAGCAAAGTTGTATTTAGCCTAAAAAATATGTATCCTTTTAAGCTATACTTTATTATATTATAACACAAACTTTGAAATTAACAACTACTTTACTGCAACAATTTTTATATTTTCTAAATTTATTTTTGCAGTTCCGCTAATTATATCAAGAATTTGCACCGTTTCACTTTGTTCAAGTTCGCCATCTTTTCTTACCACAACGTTACAACTGTCGCCGCTTAAAACTACAATGACATCTGAAAATCCTTTCGCCTTAATAAGACTTTCGGCAGAGTTTTCCATCTCCATACGCTCGGTTATTTCGCTAACCTTATCGGTAGCTGCCGTCTTTTGTTCCGCGGTGGCTTTTGCAGAATTTAAGGTCTTTTTAATTATATTTACAGCTTCGTTTCTGGTTTTCTCTCTATCCTTTTGCGCCCTTTTAAAGTAATCTTCTTCCTCGCTACTTACAACGCTTGTGTTTGCTACGTACTGCGCATTCCCAAGTTCTGCATCGCTCTTGCTTCTGGTACCGCCTAAATTTGTACCATTTGTCGAATAACTAACGTTAAGCCAAACTGCCGCACCCAATGCCAGCACCATAGCTACCGTTAATATTTGCTTTTTACCGATAATTGCATTCTTTTTCATAATAAAAAATCCTTTCTTAATATATACCTGTTATATTAACCTTGCTTTCGGGTACATCGAGAAGCACGCAAACTGCGCTTCTTACCTTTTCTGCTACCATCTCGTCATTTCCGCTTTCTAGGACTATTGCCACGCCCTTTACGGTTGGCGCTATTGTTGCAAGCAGTAAAGGTTGTTCACCCGCATCTGTTTTAATTATTATGTACGACTCCTCGCTTTTATCACTCGTTTGATTATTATAGTTTTGGCTACTGTTTCGATTTTCTACCACATCGGTATTGATATTCTTTTCGGTAGCATAAATGTACTCTGTTCCGTTTTCCAAAGTTACCAACGCCGAAACCTTTTGGTCGCCCGTTATGCTTTTTACAAGGCTTTCTATATCGGCACTTAACTGTTTTGCATAATCATCACTAGTCGTAACGCTCGCCTCAGCATTCGGTTTTTCCTCAATCTTTATAAAATCAGATAAAAATATTAAAAGCACGCCGATTATACCAACCGCTACTGCTACTTTTATAACCTTTTTGTTTTCTAGCATTTTTGAAAAATTCAAGGTTTCACCTACCTTTTTCTACTGCAACCGCAATATCTAACTGCAACTCTTTACGTACTGCAGATTTTATTTTCGTAATATTCTCTGTACTATCGGTGTAGACGGTTATCGCACTAATCTCTGCACTATCGCCATTATTTATAACCGTAATATCAACAAAACAGTAATTAACACCATTGTCTATCAACACTTGTTCTATTCTGCTTTTTAGCAAGTTAACGGTTGTTGTTTCAACAAGCCCGCTATAATCATTCTTTCGGTCTATAATACCCTCTATATTTATATTCGGCTCTATATTAACAGCAGCAGACAAAGGTGCCGTTATTATTAGCACGATAATTAAACTTAAGACGCCCTTTATAGCCTTTTGCCCTTTCCCAACCGGCGCTAGTTTAACTATAAAACCGATTACAATTAAAGCCACCGAAATTGCCAATACGCTTAACTTTATTTCTGACACTTAGGAAGCACCTACCTTTACAATTACTAAAGATAGTATGAACATAACTGCAACCGAAAGCATTATTCCGACCAAAAATCCAACCCCTGCAGAAACCGTATCAAAAAGTCTGGCGCTATCGGGAATATTAAGGGTTATTGCAAGTGAAGAAAGAATAAACATAACCACCCGCCATAAAAGAAGTTCAACAACAAGCGGCAATAATATAATTACTAGTACCACTATGCACCACGACATAGCTGTTGCTTTCAAAAGTCCCACACCTGCCGTAACTGTTGTTAGCGCCTCGCCGAGTGCAGTACCAACTACGGGAACGAAACTTCCAACAAAGAAACGCGCGGTTTTAATGGTTATGCTGTCTGCGGCGCGGCTTACTATACTCTGTATGCTCAAAAATCCGGAAAACAAAGTCATAATAAACCCTATTAGCCAATTAGCTACCGATTTTATTCTAAGCGCTATCATATAAGCGCCATCTATCGAGGATACCGAAGAAGCAACTCCTATACATACGTAAGCGCTAATAAGTGGCGAAATGATAAATGCTAGTCCTTCAGTAATAAGTTCACAAAATATTAGCATTACCGATTGATATATAGTACCTGTTGCTACCCCACCACTAGCGATAATCAATCCGCTATATATCGGAACGAATGATAGCATAAACACACCCACAGATTTTATAGCAGAAACACCTGCAGAAATAGTGTTCATTAAAGGCGTTAGTACAACCGCTAATAGACTTAAAGTGCAGATATAATTGTAGGTGTCCGAAACCTGCAACTTCGAACCTAACATTCCGCCAAAAGCCGAGCAAATAATTATAACTCCAAACCCTAAAGCCATAGCCGAAAAAGGCTTCTTCAATCCGCTTTTAATGAATGACAAAACAACGTTTATATAACTGTCGGCATCAATGTTTAAAAAGCTATTATAATCCGAAAGGTCAAGCCCTAAATCCCCTAATATATCTAGGGCTTTACTATCTATACTCCCCTCTAGTTCGGCTATTTCACTGCCTCTATATAGTTCGTCGTACACCTCGTCGGTTTCATCGGCAAACACGGGAATAGTAAACATCAAAATCGCCACTATGAATATAATAATCCTTTTCATTTTTATCCCACAATTTCGGTTACTGTTTTTATTAGTGATATTACCAGCGGCAGACTTATTGCCGCAAGCGCTAATTTTCCGCAAAGTTCTATTTTAGAGCCTAAAGAGGTTTGTCCAAAATCTACACAAACTTCGCTTGCAAACTGGGTTATATAACAAATGCCCAATGCTTTTAACATAATTTTAAAGTACTCTGCCTTTATACCGCTACTTTCGGCTAATTCTTTTAGCGAAGTAAACACCGGTAAAAACGATTTTAAAGATGCAACTAATAATAACGCTCCCGATGCCACCGCCAAAGGCAACGCCAACTCGGGTTTGTACTGCCTTACCAATGCTATCGTTATTGCAGAAAGCAACGCCATAGCCAATAATTCATATATACTCATAGCCCAAACGTAGATTTAATAGTATCAAATAACGCGCCTATTTTACTTACAATCATAAGCATAACAACAATAAGTCCTGCAAGGGTAGTTAACATTGCCTGTTCTTCCCTTCCCGAACGTTGCAAAAGTTGATGCAACACTGCCACTATAATTCCTATTGCCGCAACCTTAAATATAAAATCTACATCCACAAGTAGCCACATCCTAAATAATAATTATTGTTATCATTGCGCCCGAACAAAGACCTAACGTTAAGTAAAGTTTTGATTTTTCTTGCAATTCTTGTTCGGCTTTAATCCTAATAGCCTCTATCTTTTTTAAAACACCGCTTAAATATTCTAACTGACCGTATGTATCGGTTTTGCCAAGCCTTGAAAACGCTGTTTTACAAATCGTTCTTTCTTCTTTCGATATGTCCGCAAAGTTATTGCGAAAACACCTATACTCATCTTTTGCCAAAAGGCTATTAACAATCTCATAAGTTTCTGCGCCTGTAAACCTTATTCCCTCTTTAACGTCGCTAAAAAAACCGTGTAGTAATTTGGCTTGTCTAACCCTTAAAGAAAGATTAAAAGATTTTACAATTCCCAATATCGCAAAAGGAATTGCTATCAATATCGCTCCCAATATCCTTATCATTTAAGTTCTCCTTTTTATAAATCTTTGGCGTATAATTCCTATCGAGCATTACTATATACTTGAATGCTTCGGTGTTTAAAATTGGCAGATTTCTATTACGCAAAAGAAGTTCTTCTGCGTTTTCGGTATGAAAGGTTGTAACCACCCTGACACCCGCATTAAAACACTCTTTTATTGACTCAAGTTCCGCCAGACTACCTATTTCATCAAAAGCCAACATATCGGGCGACATTGACCTTAAAGCATTTTCTATACCACTTTGTTTGCTACCGCCCATTATTACATCGGTATTTATTCCTATATCAAGGGTTGGAACACCTAAATGACTTCCGCTTAATTCTCCCCTGCAATCTACCAAAGACACCGTTTCTCCATTATCCGAACAAACCCTTACGTAATCTCTCAAGATTGTTGTTTTGCCACTATGAGTTGCGCCGCAAATAAGAACACCACCATCAAGTTCGGTTAATACAGAAGCGCAACCTTTAACCTCGTGACTAATGCGAATATTAAGCGAACTTACGTCTCGCACTCCAACACTACCGTCTATTCTATTTACTACGGTGCCACACACACCTACCCTACAACCATAAGGCAAAGATATATACCCCTCGGCAATTTCTCTTTCGTGGCTATGTACCGAATTATTACATAGTTTATAAAAGCATTCTTCTAATTGGGATTTAGATAAAATTATGCTTCTGCAATTAGGTATTATGCTGTATCCTGAGGTCTCTGCATAAACTGTTCTGTTATGTATTTTTAGTGCAACAGGCCTTGCTACTCGCAAACGAATTTCAGTAATACCCTTTATCGTTTTTTCATCAAGTCCTTTTATACAAAGCGCAACTTCGTATGGTAAAGTTTCTATGATTTTTCTAAATTTTTCATCCATTTCATTTTCTCCTTGTCCTGTTCTTTATAAAACTATATGAGGCTTCTGCTTTTATTATTACAAAAAAATAAAGCCCACAGAAAATTCTGTGGGCATGAAAAAACGCGGTAGAAATACTACCGCGTTAAATATTGCTTTTATTTAAAGATAATTGCAATTACGTCTGCAGCAAGAGCTAAAACAAAGAAGCCAAGTGCAAAGTATTTAGTAGTGCGCTCTAAAATAGCATCGGCTGTTCTAGCCTTGTTTTTAGAAAGGAATGTATCGGCACCGCCTGAAATAGCACCGTTAATACCTTGACGCCTACCTTGTTGAAGTAGCACAACAACGATGATAACCAAAGAGATTAAGAGCATTATTGCGCCGATGAAATATTGCCAAAAAAGTTCCATACTTTTTACCTCCGTTCAAAGTAGTCATAATGTAATAAAGATTTTAACATATCTTTTATAAAAAATCAACTATTTTTTATTAAACGCCGAGATTAAACGGGATGAACCTTATTTTCAGTGTCTGCATGTGCGGAATCAACACCGTACTTTGCGGCATTGCGCTGTTCAAAGAACTTAACCGCAACCTGACCAAACTGAGCGTAGGATAGAACATCCTCCTCTTGCTCGCTCCACTGACGGCACTCTTCACGAAGTTTGTCAAGTTCGGGCTCGATAAGGTCGGCAGGACGGCAAGTGATAGGTTGTTCGTCGCCAATTATCTTCTGAACAAATTCAGGGTCGATTGGTGTAGGTGTAGTACCGTACTCGCCTTTAACGATACCCTTAAATTCGTTTGTTACCATCTTATAACGCTCGCCTGTGATTACGTTAAACACAGCTTGGGTACCAACAATTTGAGAGGTTGGTGTAACAAGTGGTGGGTTACCACAATCTGCACGAACCTTTGGCACTTCCAAAAGCACCTCTTGAAGTTTATCTTCTTTACCTGCTTGTTTAAGTTGTGAAAGCAGGTTAGAAAGCATACCGCCGGGTACTTGATAAATAAGTGCCTTAGCGTCTGCGCGAAGCATTTTTGGATTAAGAAGACCTTCTGCGATATATTTTTCGCGGAGGGTATCAACATATTTAGCAATTCTGTCAAGTGCTTCAAGGTCAAGACCTGTATCATACTCTGTACCTTGTAAAGCGGCAACCATAGACTCTGTTGCAGGATGCGAAGTACCAAGTCCCAAAGGAGACATAGCAGTATCGACACAATCTGCGCCTGCCTCAATAGCCTTCATAAGCACCATTGAGCCAAGACCCGAAGTGCTATGTGAATGAACCTGAACGGGAATCTTAACGGTTTCTTTAAGTCTTTTTACAAGCTCATAGGTGTAGTAAGGAGTAAGCAAAGCCGCCATATCCTTAACACAGATAGAATCAGCACCTGCATTCTCTAACTGTTTTGCATAGTTCATATAGTAATCAAGTGTGAAAACATCGCCTGTTGTATATGAAATAGCAGCCTGAACGTGAGCCTTTTCTTTTTTAGCCGCATTGATAGCGGTAGTAAGATTCTTAAAGTCGTTAAGCGCATCAAAGATACGGATAACATCAATACCGTTAGCAACAGATTTTTGAACAAGATATTCAACAACATCGTCTGCATAGTGACGATAACCTAACATATTTTGACCGCGGAAAAGCATCTGCAACTTTGTATTTGGACACATTTTGCGAATTGTACGAAGTCTTTCCCAAGGGTCTTCATTTAAAAAGCGAAGGCAAGAGTCATAAGTTGCGCCGCCCCAACATTCCAAAGAATGAAAACCTATTTTATCTAAATCAGCAAGCATAGGTAACATTTCTTCAGTAGTCATACGGGTTGCAAGCAACGACTGATGAGCATCGCGCAATACAGTTTCAGTAATTCCGATTTTAGCCATTTTTTAGACCTCTTTCGTTTTGCTTTTATTATTGGATGGTTACAAGTGTAGCACCTGTATCAACGGTTTCGCCTTTGCTTACCATAACTGCGCCGATAACACCGTCTTTAGGAGCAACAATTTCATTTTCCATTTTCATAGCCTCTAATATTACTAGAACCTCGCCAGATTTTACAGACTGGCCGGCGCTAACTTTAACGTCAACAATATTTCCGTTCATTGGTGCATTAACAGGCTCGCCCTCGCCGGATGCTACAGGTGCTGGTGCAGCAGGAGCAGGAGTGGCAGCGGGAGCAGGTGCTGCAGCAGGTGCGGGTGCAGCAACAGGTGCTGCAACAGGTGCTGCGGCTACGGGAGTAGCGCCCCCCATTTCTTCAACGGTTACATCATAAGCTTTGCCATTAACGGTAATTTTAAGCTGTTTCATTTTTATATCCTCCTAAAAGTCATTAAAGCTGAATATTTGAATGTTTCTTATCTAGTGTAGAAATACGCTTCGAACTGAGCATATCAAGTGCAGTTGCAAGTTTTGGTGCAGTTTCTAAAGGATTGATAACATCCTCTACAAAGCCTTTTTCTGCTGCTACGAAAGCGGAAGCCTCGCCATCAATATACTCTGATTTAAGTTCGTCTCTTGTTTTACCCTCTGCAAGTCCGTCTTTCATTAAAAGTTCTACTGCAGTATCGGGCTGGAGTGCAGAAATGTAAGCATTTGGCCAAGCAAACACACTGTCAATTCCTGCTGCCTTGCTTGCAAGTGCGATATAAGAAGCGCCACAAGCGGCACCGGTTACAACCGAGATTTTTGCGGTTGTTGCCTCGGCATAAGCCTCAACTAACTGTGCAGTGCATTTTACACCGCCCGAAATCTCATCGCCTTCGTTACCAAGAATTCCCAAAGAATCAACAAAGGTAATTACAGGCAAAGAGAAAGCATCCATAAAGCGAACGAAACGTGCCATTTTCTTTGCTGCGGCGGCATCAAGTTTTTCGCCGTTTGTTGCTACAACGCCAACGCTAACGCCATTTACCCTTGCAAAGCCAACCTTTGCCAAAGTTGCATGTTCGCTATATAACTCGCAGAAACTACCTGCATCAACCGAAGCCTCGATAGCCTTTACGGTATCGCTTGAATCAACAGTTGCGCTTGATGGTACGTATTCTGCAGCGTAAGGAACGCTTAAATTGTTTTGAGGCAAATAAGTGATAATTTCTGCAACCTTATCGAACGCCTCTGCCTCGGTATCGGTAACTATTGCTGCAGTACCATTTTCTGCGGCTAACTTTGAAGTACCGACCTTATCGTTTTTAAGAACGCTACCGGCAGTTACATACATATTGGCATCTTTTACCATAATTACAATGTCTGCCATAGCAGCCATCACTGCGGCAGAGCCAATGCAGTCGCCTGCGATAACAGAAATTTGAGGAACAACACCTGAAAGTGATGCGATTTTAGCCATAAGGGAGCCATAAGCCTCCATAGCCTCAATACCCTCGTCAATATGTGCGCCATCGCTATTATAAACTGCAACAACTGGTGCGCCTACTTTTGCAGCTAAACTATACACCTTTTCAATCTTTGCAGCAAGCACACGACCCATAGCGCCATTTACACCTTTGCTACCATAAAAAGCAAATGTCATAACTCCGTTAATTAAACCGTATGCAGTAACAATATCGCACTCCTCATCGCCGTTTTTGGTAAATCTTTCAAGTTCGGTATAACTACCATCATCAAAAAGATTTGAAAGCGAAGAAGCTTTGTTACCGCTTAAACCATTAAGCTTTTCAAGTGCGGCTTCAAATTTCATATAATTTCCTCCATTCATATTAGCAACGGGGATAAACCAATTATCCCCCATTATCTAAAATCCAACATTTAGTATTATATACTAAAAAAATACAAATAGCAAGATATCATTTATCTTTTTTACAATTTTCACAAGAACTAAACAAATTCGTAACGTCTATTGAGCAATTTGTTATATTTTTAACAAAGCCTAGTTTTAAAATAAGTTCTGCATCTATGTTTTCTGCCCAATACACGTTAAATATACCCTTATTGGCAGCAACAAAAAGTGCAGAACGCAAAAGGCTATCTGCCATAACAAAACTATCGCTTGGGGTTATGTCGCGCAGGGTCATAGTATCGCCTTTAACGTCATATACACAACTGCCCAAGTGCTTACCGTTTTCAGTAGCTAGCAACACTTTTGTTTCGCCCTCTATATACTCTAGCCCTAAATCTTTACATACTGCTTGTCCATTTTCGGCACTTGTCGCTTTAACTTCTACCATAATCTTAACCTCCCTGCTTTTTAGAAACAGAAATGTTATTAAGGTGCTTCATTTCTTTTTCGTTAAGGTCGCGCCATTTACCAATTGGTAGCATGCCTAGTCTTACACCTGCAATTTCGGTACGTTTTAAGCGGATAACAGTGAGCCCTACAAACTCGCACATTTTACGGATTTGCCTGTTTCTACCCTCGGTTATAACAAACTGCAAAACAGTTCTATTCTCTCCACGCTCGATAATATGCACGTCGGCGGGCAAGGTTTTCCTACCATCAATCGTAACGCCTGTGCATAAAGTATCTACCATATCCCCTGTTACCTGCTCGCGAACTGTAACGCGGTAACTTTTAGTTACATGGCGCGATGGGTGGGTTAACATATTAGCAAATTCGCCATCGTTGGTCATTATTAAAAGGCCCTCTGAATCTTTATCAAGCCTACCAACAGGGAAAAGTCTTTCAGGCGCATCGGCTACAAGTTCTGCAACGCATTTTCTGCCCTGTTCATCGCTCATAGTAGTAACATAACCACGTGGTTTATGTAGCATAATATACATCTTTTTAGAGGTGTTAATTACACGTTTGCCCGATACTACAACCTTATCACGAATAGGGTCTACCTTATCGCCAAGGCTTGCCGGTCTACCATTGACCTTTACCCTACCTGCCACTATCATTTCTTCTGCGGCTCTGCGAGAGGCATATCCCGCCTGAGATAAAAACTTCTGTAATCTTATTCTGTTATCCTTCATTTTTACTTTCCTTTTAGATTATTAAACTTATTAAATTATTTATTAAACTTTCTAAAAAGCCAACGCTGGATTTGCTTTTCAAAGTTTTAGTATCCTCTTTTAAATAAATTGGCAAATCGGCGAGTACACCGTTTTTTGTATAAAACTTAATACTGCCAACCACACTACCCTTTTCTTGCCCTGCATATATAAAAGACTTTAGAGTTATTTTGTAACCTAAGCTCTCTCGCTCTTTTGAGCTAAGGCCAACCGATTTTGCATCTACTTTTAGTTTAGCGTATTTATTTTCGCCCGAAATTACGGGAATTTTTGAATATTCATAGGGAAGTTCCAACGTGTATTTGGTAAGGTTTGTAAAACCATATTCGAGCAACGCTTTGTGGCTTATTACTGTATTACTATCGTTAAGAGTAACAGCAATAACATTTGTGCCGTTCTTACTGGCAGACGATACCAAGCACCTACCCGATTTACTTGTATACCCCGTTTTAATACCATTTGCCCACTCATAATTATCAAGTAATTTATTGTGGCCAAAAAGCGACCTACTATATGGTGGATTGCCATATTCTACCCTTATACTTTTAGTATTAACAACCTCTTTGAATTTTTTGTTCTTCATAGCATATACTGCAAGTTTTGCCATATCTAAAGCGGTTGAATAATGAAGTTCGCTATCAAGCCCCGACGGTGTTACAAAATGGGTGTTATCCATCCCTATTTCTGCGGCTTTTTTATTCATCATTCGCGAGAATCCCTCTAGTGAGCCACCCAAGGATATAGCCACACTAGTTGCTGCATCATTACCTGAGGGCAACATCATTCCATAAAGTAAGGTTTCATAGGTTACCCTATCTCCTTCCAGTAGCCCCATAGACGAGCCTTCGACTGTTACCATCTGCTTAGTGGTTATGATTTCCTCTTTTAAATCTACATTTTCCAAAAGCAAAATAGCGGTCATAATTTTAGTGGTGCTTGCCATCGGTAGCCGCTTATCTCCGTTTTGTGAAAACAACACCTCGCCCGTGTCTGCATTTACAACCACCGCCGCCGTGGCAGATATATTTATTGTTGCGTTTGCCTTAAAATTCACAAAAGGAAGCAATAGCAAAACAACTAAACAAAAACACAATATACGCTTCAAAACATCACACCCTTATAAAAAGGATATGATGTTTTAAAAATTTTAATGATTATTTAATGTCTATGTCTATTTCTTCTTTAGACTTGAAAAGCCCCGAGATTTTATCAAAAAGTTCAGGCAACGTCCCTATTGCCTTATTTAGTGATGACTCGTCTTTATAAATCTGCAACATTTTAACGTCGTTGCCTTTAATAACAATAAATCCGATAGGTGTTACAGAAACGCCTGCACCACCGCCACCGCCAAATTTTGGTGATGTGCCCTTGCCCGAAAAATCGCTACCGCCTGTTGCCAAGCCAAAAGCCACTTTTGAAACAGGGATAATTGTTGCGCCAGAAACCTCTAACGGCTCACCAATAACTGTATCAGCATCAACCATTGTGCGAAGTTTTTCCATAGTGGTATCAAGTAAGCCTTTTACACCATTTTCATTCATATATTTAACACTTCCTCAATGTTATTATTTCCAATTTTTTACTTAACTATTCTCTTCACTTTCGATTACTTCAGAGTCAGCATCTTCCTCACTCTTTGCTAGCGAAACATCAAGTTGGATTTGCTCTGCCGAATTCTCAGCCAAAGTGTCTTTTGGCAATGGCGGCAATTCCGAAATACTAGAAACGCCAAAGCAACGCAAGAAGTTATCGGTAGTGCCGTATAGCAAAGGCCTACCGGGTAGTTCTAGTCTACCCTTTTCCTCTATTAAGAGTTTTTCTTGTAAAGTTGTGATAACGCCCGAACAATCAACACCACGCACCTGCTCTACAAAGGCTTTGGTTACGGGTTGGTTATAGGCAATAACTGCAAGCACCTCGAAAGCGGCAGCAGAAAGTGGTGTTTTACGGCGTAAATCGAGCGCCGCTTTTATGTATTCGCCATGCTCACTTCTTGTGCATATTTGATAATTAGCACCCAAGCGCACAACCTTTAAGCCACTACCACGAGAGTCTAGTGTTTCTATTAAATTTTTAATTGCTTTTTCGGCGGTATCCTCGTCAATTACGAATATACTGCAAATTCTATCCAAAGAAAGCGGCTCGCCCGAGGCAAACAAAACAGCCTCTAATGCGGCGGATAATTCATTTATTTTCACTTATGTTTCTCCTTATTCAACGTTATTTCAGATTCTTCACCTTGACCACCAACCGACAGTCTGTTTGCCTTTACAAGTTCTAGCACTGCTAAGAAGGTGGCAACTATTTCGGAACGGTTCTTGGTCTCGCGGAATAGTTCTTTGAATCGCGAAACGCCCTTTCTTGTAACCGCCCTTAAAATGTAGACTATTTTAGATGGTACAGAAACTATTTTTCTTGCGACAATTTTTTCAAACGGCGCAGATGATGGCGGTAACTTTCGTTGACCTCTGCCAACTGCCGCAAAATACGCATCGTACAAAAGGGTTGAACTGTGAGTGAGAATATAACGCTTGTCGGGGTCTACTTCCATAGGAGTTCTGATAAAACAATCAAATCCTTCGGTCATAGTGGCAAGTTTTGCAGCCATTTCGCGACACAGTTTGTATTCTAGTAGTTCGCCCGTTAGTTCTTGTTTTAACTGTTCGGCTTCTTCATATTTCGGCAATAGTGCTACGGTTTTTAAGTAAACCAACCTTGCCGCCATTTCTAAAAACTCGCTTTGAATATCTGCGTTTTGCTCTTTTGCTTTATCGATATAGGCTAAATACTGCTCGATAAGTTCAAAAAGCGATATATCGTCGATATTAAGTTTGTTTTTCGATATAAGATGCAGTAAAAGGTCTAGCGGACCCTCGAACACATCCAGTTTATAAGTAATATCTACCATTTTACACCTACATTAAACCTAATAGCGGAAATTGTGCTGCATAACTTAATCCGCTTAATATTGTTGAAGTTAACCAATCTAGTGCATCGCCAAAGATATAAACAACGGCAACAACTATTAAAAAGGTATATCGCTCGAATCGCATAAGGGCATAATACGCGCGGTCTGAAAGGAATGCATTAAGCAAACGCGAGCCATCAAGCGGTGGGATTGGTATAAGGTTGAACACCGCAAGATAAACGTTAAGACTAGCCGCTACTTCGATTATAGAAAATAAAACCAACAACACGTAAAACAACACGGTAATATTAGCCGTGTAACTAGCTATTACAAAAAATGCGTTACCTAGAAACAAGAATATAAACGCCAACAAAAGATTTGAAACAGGACCTGCTAGTGCAGTTAGTGCCATATGTGCTTTTGGCTTTTTAAAGTTTTGCATTGATACGGGTACGGGCTTTGCCCAACCGAAGCCGAAGCAGAGCATCGCCAGAAATCCGAACGGATCGAGATGCTTTAAGGGGTTGAGCGTGAGTCTTCCCATATATTTTGCGGTCGGGTCGCCAAGCTTATTTGCCACAAAGCCGTGCGCGGTCTCGTGAACGCAGAGCGCGAGCAGGATTATGGGAAGCGAGAGAAGGAGCGATGCAAGGGCATCCTTGAGAATGTCCGCGTCGCCGAGTCTCATGGCGTTTATAAAATCAAATAGCAT
>JAZOQV010000007.1:0-13813 GCA_045656265.1 Acutalibacteraceae bacterium
GCTATATTGTAACTAACGACCATATTTATGATAGTGTTCCGAATGCTAAGTTTTTAGTTCGTTTTAGTAATGGTAAAGAAATAAAAGCAAGTTATGTTGCAGGTGATGTAAGAAGCGACCTTGCAGTATTAAAACTTGATGAAAAAGTAAAAGATTTGAAACCTGCTACGTTTGGTAATTCTGATAAATTAGAAATTGGCGAAGAAGTTTTAGCGTTAGGGTATCCATCACAATATGGCGATTCTGTAACTCTAACTAAAGGTATTGTTTCTGCACCCAAGCGTAGAGTTAGCAACACTACTACTAATTACGCTTCTACTTTTATACAAACCGATGCAACAATAAATCCCGGTAATTCCGGCGGTGCTTTATGCAATCTATATGGTCAAGTAATCGGTATCACTTCTTCAAAACTTGCAGGAGATGAATATGATGCCGTTTCCTATGCTATACCAACTACCACTATGAAAAAAGTGGTTTCTGCATTGATTGCTGACGGTTCTGTTTCTTACAGAGCAAAACTTGGTATAACGTATAGTGAAATTGGTACTGTTGCTGCAGAACTTAATAAATTACCAAAAGGTGTATATATCGGCACGATAAGTACCGATAGCGGACTTCATAATAAAGGCTTTGGTGAAGGAGACGTTATTACTCACGTAAACGGCAATGTAATCGAAAGCGGAGATGTTTTATTAGATGTTATAGAAAATTCTGTTGCAGGTGATGAAATCGAGTTAACTATATATATAACTGCTAAAAAGACATCATCTACAGTCAAAGTTAAACTAGGACAAGATAAAGGCAGTTCTAGTTATTCGACTAAGGAAAGCAATAATTCATCATCTTCGAATTTTGGTTTTGACTTTGGTTTCGGTAACGATAACAAAGATTCCAGTAGTAGCAATTCATCAGAAGACAGTTCAAAAACTTTTGATTTTCCATTAGATTAAAAATTAAAGCCATTACAACATTTTGTGATGGCTTTTTAAGAATAGAGAGTAGTATTATGTTTTTAAAATCTGATAACGAAATTTTATCTTCAAGCATTTCTTTTTTTGAAAATAAGGTAGCTTCGTTGAATTTTCACGATAATGTTGAAATTTTACACCAAATGAAAGGCAGTATGAGTTTTAGTGTTAATAATAAGGAATATCTTTTAAATGAAGGAGATTTTATTATGATTTTCCCGTTTGAAAATCATAAAACTCTAGAAGTATTTGGCGAAACTAAATTTTCATGCATTGCTATAAATATAAACAAATTTGACGGATACATACGTACTCTGAGAAATTGCACTCTTGATAATCATTTAATCACTGCAAATGAGGTTTCAAGTAGAGCAGAAGTAATTTACTCTTTAATTGAATCAGAGAAAGGTAAAGAAGATTCTGATTCGTTTTCAGCGTTAACAGTTGCTTTGCTCTTTGAGTTAATATCAAAACGTGAATTAACTCCTAAATATAAGTTAGAGAAAAGCGCATATGAAAGAATAATTGAAATTTGTTTGGAAAATTATAAAGATAGCACTTTTAGTTTAGAGAAGCTTTCTAAACTTATTGGTTTGAGCTCTCGAACTTTAAGTAGGTTTTTTAAAGATTATTTGGAAATGTCGTTTCCTGAATTCATGTCTAATTTACGTTTGAATGCGGCTATTAACCTATTTAGAGGCGGATTTAATGTAACGCAGTCGGCAATCAATTCTGGGTTTGGATCTGTTAGAACCTTTAATCGCGCATTTTCAAAAGAATATAATTGCACACCTAAAGAATATTTTAGTTTGGCGGAAAGTGGCTCTAAATAATATGATTTTGTCTTGATTTTGTATCTTTATTTTGATAGAATCAAAATAGTAATTTTAATGGAGGGTCCGGTTTGAGCAATAGTTTAAATAAATTTGGTAGCACAGTGGCTGAACTGCGTAAAGTTAAAGGTTGGACCCAAGCATCATTGGCTAAAAAACTAAATGTAAGCGATAAAACAGTTAGTAAATGGGAATGTGGTATAGGTTATCCAGAAATAACACAAATTCCTATTTTAGCAAACCTTTTTGGGGTAACTACTGATTATCTTTTAAGTGGTGAGTCCATCGGTGCTCTTTTACCCGATGAGTTTAAATGGGTTAATTCATTAAAAAAATACAGTGGAAATCCTATTATCAGACCACACGGCGAACTTGCAGCTGATCAAATTTTCAATCCTGCGGCAATTGTTCACAATAACAAAGTGGGACTTTTGTGTAGATGCATTAACTATGACAATAAACCCAAAAAACACAATTGGTCTGTTTCATCTCTTGTATGGGCATGGAGTGATAACGGCACTGATTTTGTATTGGATGATGTGGCGTTTTTGAAAGGCGACCCTAATGGAATTTATGGCGGCGGTTTTGAAGACCCTAGATTAGTATGGTTGCCCGAAGAAGAATTGTATGTTCTAACGTACACAGGCGTTAAAAATTATATTGAAACACCTGGACTTATTGCTTTATCAAAAGATCTTAAAAATTGGGAGTTCTTGGGAGAAGCGTTTCCTGATAGAGCGGTATGTATTGTTCCTAAAAAGATAAATGGCAAATATTGGGCCTATTATGGTAATTCTTCGATATTTGTTTCTTGGTCTGATGACTTAAGAACTTGGCATACAGACAGAAAACCTGTATTAAACACTCGTGAAGGGAATTTTGATGGTCATTTTTGCGAAAGTGTTGCATCACCTATAATTTCTGAAAATGGTATTTTCTTGATGTACAACGGCGCAACTCCTGATAGAGAGAATTTTGACTACGTAAACAAACACGGCTTAACTGACTATCTTGCGCATAGAACAGAATCGCGTTATTCTATTGGTTGGGCTTTGTTTGATGCTAACGAACCTACTCGTTTAATTTCAAGATGTGACAAACCTGTTTTAGAGCCAACCGAACTTTACGAGTTGTTTGGCCATGTGGGTTTTGCTATTTTTGGATGTGGATTGGTTAAATTCAATTCTAAATATCATTTGTATTATGGTTGTAATGATAATCGAATTGCCGTTGCAATAGAAGAATAAAGCAAAAAAGCCGAAGGGAGTTACCCCTTTGGCTTTTAATTTTGTTTTATGAAATCTGATTTTGTTAACATATCATAATAAATTAAGTCAGTCCCAATAAGCGATTCGTTTTTTAATTCTAGTTTTGTAATTGCGCTATTATTGTAGGTTGTATAATATACAGTGCAGTTTTTAGTATTATAACACGAAGTATATACAGTTTTTTCTAAGTTATTTTCAGGCAATCTAACACATCCACTGAGTTGTTTTACTGAGCCTAAGATATTAAAAAACTGATTTACGCTATCATATTCATCGTTATCGCATATTGAATTTAATTTATTAAAAGTTGCTCTTACAAATCTAGAACTTGATGATACGTCGCCTGGTAATCCAAATGCCCCAAGACCTCTACTGCTTGGCAATAATTCTAATTCATCGCTGAAAGCATTTTTAGGCTCGTTTGGTGTAAGATTTGCGTATTTTGTAAGATTATCTAGTTGTGCTTCAAAGTCGGGTTCATTTGTAAGCACACCGATTACATTTTTAAAAACATTTAGTCCGTTTTTTGTTTGTTCTACTGTTATTGCACTGTTTTTATCGGCAATTAACCAATGTAACGGTGTAGCGCTGTATTTATCGTTAAAGCAATCGTTTGTAATGTTTAATTTCTTTAATGTAGGCATAAGTTCAGAAACAGATTCGAAATTTTTTAAAATCCACGGAATTAATTCATAGGATGCAATATTTTGTTTGTTATTATCTGCATTGTTATACTTACAGCTTTTAGGGAAATTCAGTCCCACAACACACAACCCTTTTTCATTTATTGCATCGTAGTACAAAGGATAATTATTTTCAATTATTCCTATTCCAATTATTGAATAATTGTTTTTTAAAGGTAATGGATATTGGAATGTAAAATCATAATTTTTAGGTGTAACTATGACTTTCTCATTATAAGAATATTCTAAATCAAGATTTCTGCCAAAATAATTATCTGCTGTTTTAAACGTTATCGCAGTACACATAAAAACACCTCACAAATATATTATTATCAAAAATTCGATTTATATAAAAAATCCCCGCTCAATCGAACGGGGATTTTTTGGCGGAGAGAAGGGGATTCGAACCCCTGAACGGGTTTAAGCCGTTACACGATTTCCAATCGTGCGCCTTCGACCAACTCAGCCATCTCTCCATAAAGCTGACTTTGATATTATACATTCTTTTAATGTAAAAATCAAGTAGTATTTTAAATTTATTTATCTAAAAACTCAATAGTCGGCTCGGTATATTCTATATTCTTGTGGGTTAACAATTTGATTATTCCTGTATATACTTTTTCGGGCGAGTCCCAAAAGATATTTTTTGCTTTTTGTGCCGTTTCAAAATCAGGCACGTTTAATTTAACTGTAACCATTTCTTTGTCGCCTTCTAAGACAGAACAACTTAAAAGATATTCACCACCGCCTAATGCTTCGGCGGTAACTTTAGTTTGCTCGCGGTATTTTAAGCGACGTAGCATTTTTACAGTAGCAAAATATGCCCGTTCCCTAATAGGTTGCGGTATATTTTCTTTTAATTGCTTGATGGTATTGCTACCGGTTGCAGTTAATATGTATTCTCCAAAATGTTCTGTTGATTCTGAAATTAGCTGTTTTGCAGTTAAATCGCTAAAAGCTTCGGCAAGTTCAAAATAATTAGCAATTCCTTCCGCGTGCATTTCGCTGCAAAACTCGTCGCGAGGTAAGGGGCGGCTAATATTATTTATAATATAGCATATTAAAAGCTTGATATTTTCTTTGCTAACAAGCCCGCCATATACTCCGCCTTCTAATGCATCAAATTCCATTAACCGCACCTCTTTTCTTTTCAGACTGTAAAAATGATTATACAACAAATTTCTCTGTTTTTCAACAGTCAATTTCTTTCATAGATAAACTAATTCTTTTTTTGGCAATATCAACGCCAATTACTTTAACTTTCACAATGTCGCCAACCTTTACAATTTCGGTTGGGTGTTTTATAAATCTCGATGCCATTTGAGAAATGTGAACAAGTCCGTCTTCGTGAACACCAATGTCGACAAATGCGCCAAAATCCATAATATTTCTAACGGTACCTGTCAGTATCATACCGTCTTTTAAACTTTCAATACTTAAAAGTTCTTTCTTTAGCATAGGCGGTGGCAACTCGTCTCTTGGGTCTCGCCCCGGTTTTTCTAATTCTCCAATAATATCTCTAAGGGTGGGTACACCAACGTTGTTTTCTTTTGCAAAAGATTCTATATCACCGTCATTGATATTAGTTAGTGAATCGGTTCCAAACTGTTTAATTAAATCTTTTGCTATTTTATAACTTTCGGGGTGAACCGCTGTATTGTCGAGGGGATTGTTTCCATCTGTAATTCTTAAAAATCCTGCACATTGCTGGAATGCTTTAGTTCCGAGTTTAGCAACTTTTTTAAGCTCGGTTCTATTGATAAATTTTCCGTTTTCTTCTCTATATGCAACGATGTTTTTAGCAACTGCTGCATTGATGCCTGCAATCTTTGATAATAACGCCGCAGATGCGGTATTTAGGTCTACACCAACCGAGTTTACGCAGTTTTCAACAACACCATCAAGCGCATCACTTAACTGTGCGGGTGGCATATCGTGTTGATATTGCCCAACGCCCAGTGCCTTTGGGTCAATTTTAACTAGTTCGGCAAGCGGATCTTGCAATCTTCTTGCAATTGAAATCGCCGAACGGAGCGATACGTCTAATTGCGGGAACTCTGCTGCTGCAGCTTTTGATGCAGAATATACAGAAGCACCTGCTTCGCTTACAACCATATAGTCTATGGGCAATCCATTTTCTGCAATTAAGTTAGACGCAAATTCTTCGGTTTCGTGCGAAGCAGTACCATTGCCGATCGCAAAAGTATTTACATTGTATTTTTTTATTAGCGTTAGCACAGTTTCTTTTGCTTCTTCTAACTTTTTATGAGGCGGTACGGGGTATATAACACCCGTTTCGAAAAGTGCGCCTGTACCATCAATTACGGCTAGTTTACAACCGGTTCTATAACCAGGGTCAAAACCCAATACGACTCTGTTTTTAAGAGGTGGTTGCATTAGTAACTGATGTAGATTTTGTTTAAAAAGTCCAATCGCGCTATCTGTCGCACGCTCTGTTAAACTGTTTCTTATTTCTCTTTCAATGGCAGGGAAGATAAGCCGAGTATAACTATCAACTATCGCGGCGTTCATAAGTTCATAACACTTGCAATCAGGTTTTATGAATAACTTTTCGATTATCCCGGTTGCCTTTTCTTTGTCATAGTCTATTGTTACCGTTATTTGCTTTTCTTTTTCGCCACGGTTTATTGCAAGGATTCTATGATTTGCAATTTTAGCAGCAGATTCACTAAACTCTGCATACATGGCATAAGGAGTGCTTTCAATTTCATCGGTTGAAGCGTTTGAGGTTACAGTGCCATAAGCAGATAAAACGTTTCGTAATCTTTTTCTAAGTTCTGAGTCAAATGAAATCTCTTCTGCGATAATATCTAGCGCGCCTGAGATAGCTAATTCGGTGCTAGGTACGTCTTCGGTAATAAAATTATTTGCTTCTGCTTCAATTTCACTTTGGCTTTTTGCTTGTTCTAAAATCATTTCTGCAAGAGGTTCTAGACCACGTTCGCGAGCGGCAGAAGCTCTTGTCTTTCTTTTTGGTCTAAATGGTAGATAAATATCCTGTAATTCAGACATAGTTTCTGCATTGTCGAGCTTTAGTGATAGTTCATCGGTTAACTTGTCCTGTTCTAAAATAACCGCTCTTATGCGTTCGCGTTCTTCGTCGAGTCCACGCAAGTATTTTAATCTTTCGAATAGTTCACGCAAAACTTGGTCGTCCATACTGCCTGTTATCTCTTTACGGTATCTTGCGATAAAAGGTATGGTGTTTCCGTCATCGATAAGTTTAACAGTGTTTTCGACTCTGCTAAGGTTAATTTCAAATTCTTTCGCTAATGTAGATATAATATCCATTGCTTCACCGCCTATAGATGTTTTCGTTTACTATTATAAACTTTTGAGATGGATTTCACAAGAAATATTTTAAATATATTATTGATTTTTTTAATTATAATAGTATAATATATTATAGATTATTATGTATTTTCCAAAAGGAGCGAAAATCCATGGATTATAAAGATTTTTTCAGTAAAATCAAAGGAAAGCGAATAGCAGTGTGCGGTATTGGAATTAGCAACACTCCACTTATAGAAAACTTTCTTTCTCGTGGGGCGCGTGTGTTTGCTTGCGACCGCCGAACTAGAGAAGCTATTGGTACTATTGCTGATGAGTTAGAATCTAAAGGCGCTGAATTACGTCTTGGCGAAAATTACTTAAAAAATCTAGAAGTAGATATAATATTCAGAACACCTGGTATGAACTATTATTTGCCGGAACTTGTTAAAGCTCGTGAAAATGGCATTGCAGTTACTTCTGAAATGGAAGTGTTCTTTGAAGTTTGTCCGGCTAGAATCTTTGCCGTAACCGGTTCTGATGGTAAAACAACTACAACTACACTTATTGCTAAAATGCTTGAAGCAGAAGGAAAACGTGTTCATGTAGGTGGTAATATTGGAAGACCTCTTTTGCCGTTAATTGAAGAAATTCAACCTGATGATTACGTTGTTGTAGAACTTTCTTCTTTTCAGTTAATTTCAATGCGTAAAAGCCCCGATGTAGCGGTTGTTACCAACGTTGCGCCTAACCATCTAGACGTTCATAAAGATATGGATGAGTATATTAACGCCAAAAAGAACGTGCTTTTGCATCAAAATGCTTTTTCTAGAACGGTTCTTAACGACGACAACGAAATTACTCGTAGTTTTGGCAACGAAGTTCGTGGTCAATATATGCATTTTTCTATGAAAACACCTGTTTCTAACGGTGCTTGGCTAGCAGAAGACGGAACTATATATATAGCATATAGACGAATGATAGCACCCATTTTAAATAAAGATGATATTGCAATAATTGGCGACCATAACGTTGAAAACTATCTTGCCGCTATTTCTGCCGTGTGGGGTTATGCGGGTGCCGATAGTATTCTCAAGGTCGCTCGTGAATTTGCAGGTGTTGAGCATAGAATTGAGTTTGTACGAAACCTTAATGGCGTTAAATATTATAATGATTCTATTGCATCTAGTCCTACAAGAACAATTGCGGGACTAAAAGCATTTAACCAAAAGATAATTTTAATTGCCGGTGGTTATGATAAACATATTCCGTTTGAGCCGATGGCACCTTACGTTAATGAAAAGGTAAAAACCTTAATTTTAACCGGTCCAACTGCTGAAAAAATTGAGAATGCAGTATTAAAAGACGAATCTTATAAAGGCGATTTGAAAATTATTCATGCCAAGGATATGGAAGATGCGGTTAATATCGCAAGAACCAATGCTCAGAGCGGTGATATTGTATCTCTCAGCCCTGCATGTGCTAGTTTCGATGCATATCCTAATTTTGCTGAACGCGGTAATCATTTTAAAAAATTGGTAATGTCATTTGAATAAATTAAAATTAAGCAGTAGTAGGTGATTAAGTGATTAAGATAGTAAATAAATTACCTGTTACTGCTTTTAATGATGCGCTGTATACAAAAATAACTTCGATATATATGTCTTATGGAACAAATCTTAGATTTTGTTCTTTTTGGGCACAGACAAATAGCGATAACAATGTTACAGCGATAATTTGCAAGTTTTATTCTGCCATTACCATTTGCGCATTGAATAATGCTAGTGTTGAGGAAATAAATAAATTCTTAAACATCATAGGTTATAGTGAAATACAATCAAACATTAAATTAAACGATAACTATAATGAATTCGACTCCGTTTTCTTTGAATGTAGTGGAAACGGTAATTATGATTTTAGCATTTGTTATGATAAAGCACGTTTTTGTTATGAAATATTAAACCAATATCCTGATGAAATTAAACTTGGTAGTTTTGATGAATGGTATGTTGATATTTCGCATAGAATTCGCCATAATTCCGCGTTTATAATTAACGAGAAAAATTCTTCTATATTGTGTTTAATTGGGCAAAAAGGCTTGCTTTTAAGCGGAATAGCGGTTAATTCTAAAGGCAAAGGAATTGGCAGTAATATTATAAAACAATTATGTTGTTTAGCCGATAACGTGCTATTTGCAATTTCTAGTAAAGATAATTTAGGTTTTTATCTTAAATTAGGGTTTAAGCCTCATGAAAAAATATATTATTACAAAGGATAGTATTAAATGAATAGTTTTTTTGATTTTTCGCAAAGATTGATTGAATTAGACAAAAATGCAATTAGTATGGCAGAGGAACAGTTTGATAATATAGCAAAAATAACTGCGTATAATCAACAAAAAGTTTTGCATGCTTTCATAAAAAACGGAGTTAGTGAATCTCATTTTACTCACTCTACGGGTTATGGTTACGGGGATAGAGGCAGGGAAGTGCTAGAACAAGTTTTTGCCGATTGTGTCGGTGCTGAGGATGCGCTTATTAGACATAATTTTGTATCTGGCACCCACACGTTAACTGTAGGACTTTTCGGTATATTAAGGCCTAACGATAAGATGCTTTGCGTAACAGGTAGACCTTACGATACACTTATTGGCGTTTTAGGTATTGATGAAAAAGTTGACGGTTCTCTTGCAGATTTTGGTGTTATGTATAATCAAGTTGACCTACTTAATGAGCAACCTGATTTAAATGCTATTGAAGTTGCTTTAAAAAATGATACTTATCGTATGGTTTACATACAGCGTTCAAGAGGATACACCTTAAGACCAAGTTTGACTATTGCTAAGATTAAAGAGATAGTTGACGTTGTAAAAAGAGTAAGTCCAAATTCGGTAATTTTTGTTGATAACTGTTACGGAGAGTTTGTTGAGCGTGATGAACCACTCTCGGTTGGTGCTGACATTATTGCAGGATCACTTATTAAGAATCCAGGCGGTGCTATTGCGCCAACGGGTGGATATATTGCAGGAAAACAAAAATATGTTGAAATGTGTGCAAGTAGGCTAACTTGTCCGGGTGTTGGCAGAGAAGTTGGCTGCACGCTCGGACATACAAGAGAGTTGTTTATGGGATTATTTAATGCGCCTCACGTTGTGGGCGAAGCACTTAAAACTGCAGTTTATACAGCCGCAATAATGGAGCAATTAGGTTATTTTGTTACTCCATGTGTTAATGAAACTAGAGGAGATATAATTCAAGCTGTAAAGCTTAACACACCCGAAGCTTTGATTGCTTTCTGTCAAGGTATGCAGTCGGGCGCACCGGTTGATTCGTTCGTTGTGCCAGAACCTTGGGATATGCCGGGTTATGATAGTAAAGTTATAATGGCTGCCGGTGCTTTTACCTCGGGCGCTTCTATTGAATTATCTGCAGATGCGCCGCTAAGAGAGCCTTTTGCTGCATGGATGCAGGGCGGAATAAATTTTGATAGTGGACGCATTGGCGTTATGCTCGCAGTTAAATCTATGATAAATTCAGGTATAATTTAAGTTCTGTTTACATTTTATTAGTAATTGCGTGGTAAAATATTACAAAACTTATTATTAAGGAGATTTTTGATGCTTCAATTAAAAAACATAGTTAAGGATTATGTTAGTGGCGATTCAACAGTTAGAGCATTAAAAGGTGTTAATTTATCTTTTAGAAACTCTGAATTCGTTTCTATTCTTGGTCAGTCGGGTTGTGGTAAAACCACATTGTTAAATATTATAGGCGGATTAGATCAGTATACCAGCGGCGACCTGATTATTAACGGCAAATCAACCAAATCATTTTCTGATAGAGATTGGGATAATTATCGAAATCATAAAATAGGCTTTGTGTTTCAGAGTTATAATCTAATTTCTCATCAATCTGTTCTTTCTAACGTGGAACTTGCGCTAACGCTATCGGGCGTTTCAAAATCTGTTCGCAAGAAAAAGGCTATTGAGGCTTTGGAGAAGGTTGGATTAGGCGACCAAATACACAAAAAGCCTTCTCAAATGTCGGGCGGACAAATGCAAAGAGTAGCTATCGCTCGTGCGCTTGTTAATGACCCTGACATTCTTTTAGCTGATGAGCCAACCGGTGCACTAGATAGTGAAACAAGTGTGCAAATAATGGATATTCTCAAAGAAATATCAAAAGAAAAACTTATTATAATGGTTACGCACAATCCTGAACTTGCAGAAAAATATTCAACTCGTATTATTAAACTTCTAGATGGAGAAATAATTTCTGATTCAAAGCCTTTTGATGCGGTTGATGATGAAGCGAGTTCAGCACAAGAAACTAAACCGTCAATGTCGTTTTTTACAGCATTATCTTTGTCAATGAACAATCTTTTAACCAAAAAGGCGCGAACTTTGCTTACTTCCTTTGCGGGTTCTATTGGCATAATAGGAATCGCATTGATTCTTTCCGTATCATCTGGTGTTAAAGCTTATATAGATTCTGTTCAAAAGGACACTCTTTCATCGTATCCTATCACTATCGAAGCAGAGTCTGTCGACGCTACTCAACTTATGCGCAATATTATGGGTGCCAATGAGAAAAAGTCTGACCATAAATTAGATAGAGTTTATTCTAGTTCGGCGTTCTATGATATGGTTAATGCGATGAATTCTACCGAAACAAATAAGAATAATCTTAAAAAATTTAAAAAATATATTGAAAAGGATTCTAAACCTTTTGGCGATAGTTTAAGCGCGGTGCAATATCAGTACAACCTTAACTTAAATATTTATACAAAAGATATTGACGGTCAAATAATAAAGTCGGATATTGAAAAATTGATTTCGGAACTATATGGGATTTCTGATGGTTCTATATCTGAGAATGCGATGGCCAAAAATCCGATGATTTCAAGTTTTGGCGCTATGAACATTTGGGAAGAATTATTACCGGGAGAGAATGGCGCACTTCACAATGAAATACTTGAAGAGCAATATGATGTTATTTATGGTTCGTGGCCTAAAAAGTACAACGACATAATGCTTATTGTTGATAAAAACAACGAAATTAGCGATTTATGCTTATATGCGCTCGGTCTTGAATCTTCTGAAAACATGAAAAAAATAATGAAAGCCGCAATGAATGGCGAAAAGGTTAAGCACAAAGAAAACAGTTGGTCTTACAAAGAGATATGTAAGATGGATTTTAACGTAATACTTGCTTCTGATATGTATAGTTACGACAGGGCTTCAAAGCAGTATAAAAATCTATCTTTGACAAAAGACGGGCTTGAGTATTTATACGATAACGGTATGAAACTTAATGTTTGCGGAATTTTAAGGCCAAATGAAAGTGCGGCATCGTCTATGATAACTGGCTCTATTGCTTATACTTCTGCGCTTACAGATTACGTTATAGATAAAGCTTATGATAATGCAGTTGTAAAAAAACAGTTGAAAAATAAAGATTTAGATGTTCTTTCGGGACTTAAATTCGATACAGGTGAAGAAATACAATTATCATTAGAGGAAAAATCGTTAGAAATTACTAAATATTTTAATTCTCTTTCTAAAAGCGATAAGGCAAAAATGTTTGTAACTATCAGCTCTGTGCCGGAAAAAGAATATGTTACTCAACAAATCGAGTATATGGTTGGCGACAAGAGTAGGGAAGAGATAATCGCGTTAGTAGTTGAAAATGCGGACAACGTCGATATGGATAAAGATACTTTAACAAAGTACCTCAATTCTATGGATGAAAACAAGTTTAATGAATATATAAACAAAATGTTCTCAGAGGTTATCAAACAGCAGTATGCAACAAAAACTGAAGAACAAATGGCATTATATACCGCCGACCAACTTTGCGTGATGTTTGATAGTGCGTTAGCCTCATATTCACAAGAAAAACTTGGTGAATTGTACGATAACTATATGCCGCAAACAATATCAGATTCAACCTATAAAGATAATCTTATTAAACTTGGCTGTGTTGACGTTGATTCACCAACAAGAATCAACCTGTATGCATCAACTTTTGAAGATAAAGATGAGATTTCTAATAAGATTTCTGCATATAACGACACAGTTAAGAAAAATGATGAAATCAACTATACGGATTATGTTGCTATTCTTATGTCATCAATAACAACGATTATAAATGCAATTTCTTATGTGCTGATTGCGTTTGTGGCAATATCTCTCGTTGTGTCTTCAATAATGATTGGCATTATCACTTATATATCGGTGCTTGAAAGAACAAAAGAAATTGGTATTTTGCGTGCAATTGGCGCATCTAAGAAAGACATTTCGCGAGTTTTCAATGCCGAAACCTTAATAATCGGCTTTGCTTCGGGTGCAATTGGTATCGGTATTACGCTATTGCTAAATATTTTAATAAATATAATTCTTCACGCAGTAACCGGCATACCAACCCTTAATGCAATTTTACATCCTTTTGGCGCTATTTTGCTTGTTGTTATAAGTATGACATTAACTCTTATCGCTGGCATTTTACCTTCAAGAATTGCTGCTAAAAAAGACCCGGTTGTTGCTTTGCGTACAGAATAGAGGTGCTTTGATATGTCTAATTGCGAACAATGTGTTAATTACGTTTACAACAACGATGACGATTTTTATGAATGTCTAGTAAATTTGGACGAAGATGAATTTTATAAATTCATTACAAGTAAAGCAGATGCTTGCCCTTATTTTAGATTAGACGATGAATATGCAATAGCGAGAAAACAATAAAGAAAACCCACGCTTATGAGGCGTA
>JAZOQV010000008.1:0-40164 GCA_045656265.1 Acutalibacteraceae bacterium
GGCGTAGAACTCTGGATAGAGAACGTTACAGCAGATATGGTTGTTAACGCAGTTTACACCATAAAAACCTACACCGTAACCTTTAAAGTAGAGGGTGCAGAAGATATCGTTAAGACCGTAAACTACGGCGATACCTTAACAGATATTCCTGCAGTACCCGAAAAAGAAGGTTACATAGGTGTTTGGGAAAGCGAAGACCTAAGCAATATTAAAGAAAACAAAATTGTAGATGCAGTCTACGAAATAAAAACCTTTACCGTAACCTTTAAAGCAGAAGGCAAAGTTCTAGAAACAGAAACAGTTGATTGGAACACAGCAGCTACAGCTCCTACCGCCCCAGCAAAATATGGTTACACCTTCAAAGAATGGGATAAAGAGTTTGCAAACGTTGTTGCAGACATCGAAGTTAACGCAGTATACGATTTCACAGGAATAATTGTTAAGTTCGAGTCAATAACAGGCAAACTTCTAGGCGAAGTTATTGTAGAACAAGGCGACGTACCTAGCAACGTACCTGAGGTTCTTGCACAGATTAAGGCAATTAACACAAAAGTTGAGGCTGTTTACGGTTACACCGTAAAACTTAACGATAACGGCGATGTTTTCTGGTCTAATGAAGTTTATGATGAAGCAATCACAGCAGAAGTTTCAGTAAGACCTGAATACGAAGCAATCGAAAACCTTAATACAAACGTTAAGGTATACGATGTAAACGGCGCAGTTCTTGTAGATAGAGATGCAAGATACGATTCTGCAATTACTCTAGCATCAAAACAAGGCGCTACCTATTGGGCAGATAAAGAAGGCAAAGTTCTTCTAGCAGCAGCAAGCGGCACACTTTACGCTTGTGGCGGCGCAATGGAAATCTACGCAAAAACCGGCGAATTTGAGGCAGCCGATGTAGCAATCGTAGGTAAGATTCACGATGAAAAAGGCTTCTCAGTATTTGCACACGTAAACGTAGAGGGCGCAACCAAGTATGGTATCATCTTCGCAAGTAGCACGTATTATAACGAAGTAAATGCTAACTTCGAGATTACTGACGTAACACCAAACCGTGTAATGAACGTAGAGGTAGAAACCGCAAACGTTGAGGGTAAAGTAGACTTTATGACAACCCTTAACTATGCAGCAGGCAAAAACCCAACACGTTATGCACGCGCATACGTTGTTGTAAACGATCAGTACATCTATTCAGATGTAATCCGCAATAAATAAGGAGGGCTTAAAAAATGAAAAAGTATATTTCACCAGAAGTAGCACTAATCAAAGAGCTTTCCAATGATTTCTGTGAAGGCTTAGAGGCTTCCGTAACCGATTCAAAACAAATGGGTTATGTTCAGTTAGAATCCGTTGAGGACGATATGGAAGACTAAACAAAAGCAAAAGCACCGCTTCGGCGGTGCTTTTTCCTTTATGTAAATAATTAAAGTGCAGTATGTGTTTTATACTGCACCTTAAAAACTATTTAATTAAACTTTCGCCTGTCATTTCGGCTGGCTTTTCAAGACCCATAACTGTAAGCATTGATGGGATTATATCGGCAAGTCTGCCGCCTTCGCGAAGTTCGCAAGGATAACCAACAACGCAGAAAGGAACAGGATTTGTGGTGTGAGGAGTGAACGGATTACCGTCCTCGCCAATCATTTGGTCGGCATTACCATGGTCAGCGGTTATAAAGACAATACCGTCCATTTTAAGTGTAGATTCGACCACTCTGCCAACACACTCGTCAACCGCCTCAACAGCCTTTACTGCGGCATCAAAAACGCCTGTGTGTCCAACCATATCGCAGTTAGCAAAGTTAAGCACAACTGCATCGTACTTGCCCGATTCAATTTGCTCGCAAACAGCATCGCAAACGGGGTAAGCGCTCATTTCAGGTTGTAGGTCAAAGGTAGGAACATCGGGGGACTTAATAAGGATTCTATCCTCGCCCTTAAATGTTTTTTCCTCGCCACCGTTAAAGAAGAAGGTAACGTGTGCATATTTTTGGGTTTCGGCAATTCTTAACTGTGTCATATCTTTAGATGCCAAAAATTCGCCAAAGGTCATTGTTAATTCTTCAGGTGGGAATGCTACCGTTACGTTAGGCATAGTTTCGTCGTACTGTGTCATACAAACATAAGTTAATGGGAAGTAACCTAACTTACGCTCGAAACCATCAAAATCAGGGTCAACGAAGGTACGTGTAAATTGACGAGCGCGGTCGGGTCTGAAGTTAAAGGAAACAACGCTATCATTTTCTTTAATCATACCGTCTTTATCTATAACGGTAGGAACAATAAACTCGTCGGTAACGTCTTTAGCGTATGATTTTTCCATAGCTTCTACGGGGTCGTCATACTGTAAGCCTTCGCCGTAAACCATAGCGGCATAAGCCTTTTCAACTCTATCCCAAGCAAAGTCGCGGTCCATAGCGTAAAATCTGCCCATAATAGAAGCGATTTTACCAACGCCGATTTCTGCCATTTTCTCTTGTAGGTCTTTAATAAAACCAACACCCGAGGTGGTAGAAACATCGCGTCCGTCCATTAAGCAGTGAACGAAAACCTTGCTTAAACCACTTTGCTTTGCAAGTTCTAAAAGTCCGTAAAGATGCTCAATGTGGCTATGCACACCACCATCGGATAATAGACCGATAAGGTGAAGTGCAGAATCGTTTTTCTTGCAGTTTTCAATAGCGTTTTTAAGAGGCTCAATATCAAAGAAACTACCGTCCTCAATAGACTTTGAAATTTTAACAAGCATTTGGTAAACAACTCTACCGGCACCGATATTTGTGTGGCCAACCTCACTGTTACCCATTTGACCATCGGGCAGACCAACGTCAAGACCCGAAGCACCAATCAAGGTAGTTGGGTTATCATCAAAGAATTTTGTAAGATTAGGGGTTTTGGCATTGGTTATAGCGTTGCTAGCGGTAGCATCTGCAATACCAAAACCATCCATAATACATAAAACAACAGGTTTTTTCATATTTTCTTTTCCCTTAAAATTATTTGCTTGCAGCTTTTACGATAACAGAAAAATCTTCTGCTTTAAGTGAAGCGCCGCCGATAAGACCGCCATCAACGTGGTATTTAGCAACTAACTCGTCTGCGTTTTTAGCGTTCATAGAGCCGACGTACTGAATGGTAACGGTTTCTGCAACGTCTTTACCGTAAACCTCTGCGATAGCCTCACGAACGAAACCATTACCCTCGTCTGCTTGGTCGGCAGTAGCAGTAACACCTGTGCCGATAGCCCAAACAGGCTCGTAAGCGATGATGATGTTTTTAAGTTGCTCTGCAGTTACGTTTGTAAGTGCCATTTTGGTCTGATATTTAAGTAGTGTTTCGGTGTAACCTAGTTCACGTTGTTCTAAAGTTTCGCCAACACAAACGATAGCGGTAAGACCTGCGTTAACTGCGGCCAAGGTGCGAAGATTAACGGTCTGGTCGGTTTCGCCAAAGTACTGTCTTCTTTCGCTGTGGCCAATAACTACATACTCAACACCAGAAGCTAAAAGCATTTCTGCAGAAATTTCGCCGGTGTAAGCGCCGGATGCTTTGAAGTGAACGTTCTCTGCGCCGATTTTTATGTTAGAACCTTTTGCTGCCTCTGTAGCAGCAGCGATGTCGATAAAAGGTACGCAAAGAACTACGTCGCAATCTGCGTCTTTAACTAAAGGTTTCATTTCGTTGATAAGTGCGGTAGTCTCTGCAGGGGTTTTATTCATTTTCCAGTTACCTGCAATAACTGCTTTACGAAGTTGTTTGTTCATTATATTTTCCTCCAAAATTTCATAAATATACAAGCCAAAAGCACGGCTAAGGGCAAATACGCCCTTATTTACCGCGCTTTTAATTTTAATTATTTTTCGTTAAGGCAAGCAATACCGGGAAGAACTTTACCCTCAAGATACTCAAGAGAAGCACCGCCACCGGTAGAGATGTGGCTCATTTTATCTGCGAAGCCGAGTTTCTGAACTGCAGCAGCGCTATCGCCACCACCGATTATTGAAATAGAACCGGATTCTGCAACTGCATTAGCAACGCCGATTGTACCGTTTGCAAAGTTTGCCCACTCAGAAACGCCCATAGGACCGTTCCAGATAACTGTGCCTGCGCCCTTAATAGCGTTTGCGAAGATTTCGGTGGTCTTAGGACCGATGTCAAGACCCATCCAACCTTCAGGCATAGCGTTTGAATCAACAAGTTTATGCTCGGTATCTTTATCGTATTCTTTACCAAGAACGTTATCGATAGGAAGTAGGAAGTTTACGCCTTTTGCTTTGGCTTTCTCCATCATAACTTTAGCATCTTCAATTCTGTCGTCTTCGCAGATAGAAGTACCGATTTCGTAACCCATAGCCTTAAAGAAGGTGTAAGCCATACCGCCACCGATGATGATGGTATCGCATTTTTCGATAAGGTTGTTGATAACGCCGATTTTATCAGAAACTTTAGCGCCGCCAAGAATAGCAACTAGTGGGCGTTTTGGATCTTCTAAAGCACCACCGATAAAGTTAATTTCTTTTTGAATTAGGTAACCGCAAACTGCAGGTAGATGATCGGCAACACCTGCGGTAGAAGAGTGTGCGCGGTGTGCAGAACCGAAAGCGTCGTTAACAAAGATTTCTGCAAGAGAAGCAAAAGCTGCCGAAAGTTCGGGGTCGTGTTTGGTCTCGCCAGGCTCAAAACGAACGTTTTCGAGAAGCATTACGTCGCCATCTTCGAGTGTTGCGCTTAATGCTTTAGCATCTTCGCCAACAACGTCTTTAGCCATTTTTACAGGTTTGCCGAGAAGTTCAGCAAGTCTTGCTGCAACCGGTGCCAAAGAAAATTCAGGATTTACCTGACCCTTTGGTCTGCCAAGGTGAGAGCAGAGAATTAAGCGAGCGCCTTGCTCGATAAGATAATTGATTGTAGGAAGTGAAGCCACGATACGCTTATCGCTTGTGATAACGCCGTCCTCCATTTTTACATTAAAGTCGCAACGAACTAAAACGCGTTTGCCACGAACATCAATGTCTTCAATAGACTTTTTGTTAAGAGCTGCCATTGATAATCAATCCTTTCAATTGTTTGTTAAATTTTCAACAATGTTATTTTAACCTAATTTAAAGCATTTTGCAATACTTTTAATTAAGATATAGCAAACTTTACAAAAATAGCATTTATTATATGTTATTTACAGTAAATATTATCAATCATCCCAGCGGTAATTATGCAACTGCCCTAGGTTTTGAAGTTCGGGGAAGTCCCATTGCCTTAAAATCTCGTATGCCGCGATTGCTACCGTGTTGGAAAGATTTAAACTGCGTGCATTTTCTACCATTGGTACACGAACGCAGGTTTCGGGGTGTTGCAAAAGCAATTCTTCGGGTAGACCCTTGGTTTCTTTGCCAAAGAAAATATAGCACCCATCGGGGTAGGAAACATCGCTGTAAACATGGCGCGCTTTTGTGGTAAAGAAATAAAACTCGCCCTTGTTTTTCGCCATAAAATCCTCAAGATTATCGTAGTAGGTTATATCAAGTAAATTCCAATAATCAAGTCCTGCGCGTTTTAATTTTTTATCGTCAATTTTAAAACCCATAGGGCCAACAAGGTGAAGTCTTGCACCCGTAGCCGCACATGTTCTGGCAATATTGCCTGTGTTTTGCGGTATTTCAGGCTCGACTAAAACTATATTTAAAACTGCCATTTTTACACCCTGCTAACAATTAAGTTTGCCTTTCCGCTAATTTTAACTGCTCCCATATTAGCGGGCAAAAATACCGATTCGCCTTTAGTAATTTCGACATCGTTAATAGTGGCAGTACCCTCTAAACAAAGCAGATTTTTAAAACTTTCACTATTAACCTCTATTTCGCACTCGCCATCAACATCTAATTTCTCTGCAGTAAAATATTTGCAAGAGGCAAGTGTATCGCTTGCAGGTGTTCCGTATGCAACAGTAGGTGGCGCGGTGGTGGTAACCTTTAAAGCCTTATCTATATGTAATTCACGCGGTTTTCCGTCGGCACCTACTCTACCATAATCGTAAATTCTGTATGTAAGGTTAGAGTTTTGTTGTATTTCGGCAATAAGTATGCCCTCGCAAATAGCGTGCAAAGTGCCCGACTCTATAAAGAAACAATCGCCCTTTTTAACGGGAACCTTATTTAGCACCTCTAAAAGAGTGTTGTTTTCGATTCTGGTTTTAAATTCTTCTTTAGAAATTTCGCGATTAAAGCCATAGTAAAGGTATGCGTTTTCTTCGCAGTCAACAATGTACCACATTTCAGTTTTTCCGTATTGGCCCTCGTTTTTCAGTGCATATTCATCGCTTGGGTGCACCTGAATAGAAAGGTTGCCCGTAGCGTCAATAAGTTTAACAAGGATAGGGAAGAATTCAAATTCTTTCGCTTTGCTACCCAAGATTTCGCCACCCGTTTTTTCTATAATTTCGCTTAATGTTAAACCTTTGAATTCGCCATTTATTGCTACCGACTCGCCGTCTTTGTGTGCCGAAAGTACCCAGGCTTCTGCAACGGGGTCAAGGTCGGTTTCAATGTTATATTCTGTTTTTAATCGTGTGCCGCCCCAAAGGTAATCCTTAAGTGCAGGCGCTAATTTTATTGGATACATAATCCCACTCCTAACTTTTCTCTAACATTATATACCTAAAGCGTAGATTTTTCAATATTTATTGGTTGAATAAATTAAAAGTATGTGTTAAAATACTTAAAGAAATTTGTGGGGTGATAACTTGGCAAAGCAAAAATCCAATATAAACACTAATATTGCAAAAATTGTTCGCAAAAAGCAACAAGAATTGCAGTTGAGCGTTCATAACAACTGGTGGTATGGCGATACAAAAACATCGATTGCTATAAAGGTAATGCGCGAAATTGGTTTTTATATAACCGTTATAGTAAACTTAATAATCGTAAGCGGATACTCTTATAGATATAGCCGTCTACCAAGCAATACCTATGCTGCAAACGATAGGGCGGCGCTAATAAACGCTATAACCGCTTTTTCAATTGGTACGTTGCTTTTGGTTGCAGGATACGTTTTGCAAAAATTCTGCAAAGAAAAGGATTTTGGCAGACCTTTCGGCAGGGTAGTGGCATCCTTTGTTTTAACCACGTTCGGTAGTTTGCAACTTGGCATAACCGCTACTAGTGTGTTAATTACTAACCACATGAAGAATATGTATGCAACCGCGGTTAACGAGGCGGTTTCGGATACTGTTTACTTTAAACTTTTCGGTTTTCATATAATACCGCTACTGCTTATTATAGTTTCGGCAATTTTGTTCTTTGTAGGAACAAGGTGTGATAGAAAAGAAAAAACATATCTTTACAAAAAACTTACCGATAACTTATATGGCGAGTTTACAAAGGAAAACCCTAACTATTCACAAAACGATTGGGAAGATTACCTCAATAACTATAAATCCGAAGAATAACAAAAAAGCTTTCGCAAATTTATCTGCGAAAGCTTTTTTGTTATTTAACGCTGCTTGCGGTTGTACTCTTGAAACGTAGGCATTATACGAGTTATCGCCCTTTGTTATTTTTATACTTTGACTGTTTTTTGGATCCTTACAAATTGATCTTCAGTTTCCCCTTTTGATATTTTTACATAATATTCAGTCCAGTAAGAATAATATTTTTTACCATTTAAAGTTTTGTATGTACGCACCCTTACATAATATCTTTTCTTGGCTTTTAAGGACTTGAGAGTTAAAGATGTTTTCTTATAACTCTTAATAGTCTTTTTCTTTGCTGATTTAAAATTTATGTTTGTTGCGTACTGTATTTCGTAACCCGTAACCTGTGAAGATTGTTTTTTGATATTAACCTTCATACTATTTTTGCCAGCGGTTAATTTTAATGTTGTTTCTTTCGGATTGATTTTGAAGGTAAGCGTTTTTGAACCCGAATAGTTACCCTTCATTTTTACAGTAACTTTATAGGTGCCAACATTTTTGCAACCTTTAGAATAAGACACCGTATAGTCAGTTTTGTTTTTGAGTTTCTTACCACTAGAATCATAAACTTTCACAGTTGGTTTCTTAGCTCTACCATTATAAGCATAGCTTGTTGTTGAAAGTTTAAATGTTTTAGCATATTTAACGGTGTTTTTTGTAATCATACCACATTTACTGCATTTTTTTGTGATACTGCCGTTTTTCTTGGTTGTAGCTTTTACAGTAGTAGTCTTATACGTATGACCAACCTTTCTCGTTGCACCACATACGTTACAATCTGCATCACAACTGTTGTTATATGTATGCGAATGAATAGTCATAATATCAATAAATTCTGCACCGACTTTTTCGGCTAAAGCTTCTGTAGTAGAGCCTTTGAAACCATAAATTGTGTGATTATAATTAAAATAAAAATCGGGGATTTTGTAGTTTCGGATATAAATATAAAACTCTTTCAAGTTATCGCATCCATTAAAAACGCCATGACCCCAAATATAAACATTGTATGGGATTGTTATATTTTCAAGGGAGCTACAATCATCAAAAGCCATATTGTCTATCCATATGACGCTGGATGGGATTGTTATGTTTTTAAGGGAAGAACACCCCAAAAAAGTACCTTCCATTATACTTGTAACACCTTCTGGAATAGTCACACTTTCAAGAGAAGTACAATCATGAAACGCCAAAGAGCCAATACTTGTAACACTATTAGGTATGGCTATGTTTGTAAGGCTGGAGCAACCACCAAACGCACTACTTTTTATGCTCGTAACACTATTAGGAATTATTACACTTTCAAGGGAAGTACAATTATAAAACGTGCCAGAACCTATACTTGCAATATTGTTTGGGATTGTTATGCTTGTAAGGGAAGAACAACCACTAAATGCACTATTCCCTATACTTGTAACACTATTAGGTATGGTTATGTTTGTAAGTGCGGAGCAATCAGCGAACGCATAATCTCCAATACTTGTTACACTACTAGGTATTGTTCCGCTTTTTAGGTTGTTTAACTCACTAAATGCTCCTTTACCAATCTTTGTCAAAGTATTAGGCAACTCCAACGAAGTTATGTTGTCGCTATATTCTTTCCACGGTGCATCAATAGAAGAAAAATCTATAATATTACCACTGCCGGTTAATTTTAACACACCGGTTCCTTTATTAACTGACCAGGTGTATTTACCAACTTTTCCACTTGCAACAGAATCTGCACTTGCAGTTAGGTTAACACCGCCAGGTACAACCGAGAATGTCAACAGAAGTACAAGTACCATTGATAAAATCTTTTTCATCACATTTACCCTCCAAATGCAAAAAATGAAACTATATAAAAATAATATCATAATTACCATAAAAAGTCAATGTAACGCGGCGCTTTTGAAAAATGAAAAAGGCGGGGATTTCTCCCTGCCTTTTGGTTTTATTTTTATTATCGTACGATAACTGCTTCGATGCCTAAAATGTCGGCAATCTTTTTAATTGTGTCGGCGTGGTGGCCAATACCTAGTGCGTAGTGGTGGGTAGGACCTTCCATAACCCAACGTTTAATAAAGTTTCTGGTATCGGGCTCGAAAACGCCACGAGTGTTGGTGTTACCGGTTGGAGGAATTGCGCCCTCTTGTGAAGTACCTTCGCCGATAACAAACTTAAAGCTACCGTCGCCCTTTTGGGTAATGCCAAGCATTGTTATTGGGCCTTCTTTAAGTTTAAACTCAACCGATGCGCCATGACCTGGTTTACCGTGGTATTTCAAAAGGCTACGTAGAACGGGTTTGCCTTCTGCAATTCTCATGTGGTGTGGACCATCGTGTCCAACAAGTATGTAGTTATCTTTAAAACCAAATGGGTGGAATTCAGCAAAAGAACCACCAATGTCAAGTCTATCCATAATAAGCATAGCGATACAGGTTTTAATATCATACTCGCCGCACATTGGGATACCCTCGGCGTTTAGAATAGAGTTACCTGCAATAAAGGAAGAAGCAACTAGACGTTGGATTGTATCCTCTCTGCCCTCATAGTAGTATGCAAGACCTGTAAGTTTGAACTTTTCAACAAGTCTGTCAAGCGCTGCAGCAGTTCTTGCGGCTTGGTAAAGGTCCTCGTCGGTAAGTTTAACTGTAACAGGGTCGCTTATTGGGTTAGGCATATCAAATTCAGCCTTAATAAGCTCGGTTTTTTCTTCGATTTCTTTATCGGTTACTGCTTCGTAAGCCTCAACCGCGTCTTCAATTTCTAATAGAGGAACGTGGCAACCGAATGCGGCAGAAATAGCGGTTGGGTCTGCATGCATATCATACATAGCCTCCATAACATGACCCATAAGACCCATTCTGGCACCGTGTAGGTCGTGCAAAACCTTTGCGATATTACACCACTCTGCAAGTTCTTTATGTACTTGTTCGTCGCCGTAAAGTGTGCCGATGATAACGTCTTGAATTTTTCTGTTTAGTCGCTCTGCAACGCCGACGAACTCAGGCACTGAACAAATAGAGTCGTTTTGTAATTGCATAAAGGTACTTGCCTTGCTATAATCCATTTCTTCAAGTGGTTGAACTGCCAAAAGAATCATAGGAACGTCAAGGTCGCGGATAATTGGCGCAAACACAGAAGAAGTTGCGTATGTAACCATATTGCAGATGATAATATCAAGCCCATCACCCTTCATTTTATCAAGTGCATCGTATGCTTTAATGCTTGAATCGATCATACCGTAATCGATAACAGTAACGTCATTTTCCTCAACCATTTTAATAGCATCTTGATGAAAGCCCAAAATGCTTTCTTCCAAACCTTCAAACTGTGCCCAATAGGTATCATGAGCAACAGCAAACATGCCTATTTTAGCAGTTCTTGGATTCCTTCTTTCAATCATTCTAAATAAACCTCCAATTTTTCGTAGAGTGAGTCAACCTAAAAGCATTAAATCAACTCACCCATGGGGTACACTCTCTCTAAAAATAACCCCACATAACAACTTTAACACATTTGAAAAATATGTCAACTAATTATACTTAAAAAAGTACCAAAAAAGATAAATTTTTATCGTATTGTAAAAATTATATTGTGTGTTTTATTACTTCGGCAATTATTTTTTCTTTAAAATTTATGTTCTTAAGGTAAAAATCGTATGCTTCGGGGATAAAACCTTTTTTATTGGGTTCGGCATCGTAACGTTTTTTAATAAGTTCTTTTCGTTCATCTAAAGTAAGTTTTCCTTCGCGATGCACAGGGGAGAGGATACAATAATCAACAAAGTTAAGTCTTTCCAAAGGCCTTTCGGCATTGTATCGTTTCTCGTTCCATTCTTCCATAACAAACGGAGTATCAAGGTCTGCACTTTTTAAAATGCCCATTTGTTGCATAAAGGTTTGTGCCATAATCCGTCTTTAAAGGTCGGTAGGTTGTTCATAAATTAGTCCTCCTAAAAACAAAAACCTTTTCCTTAAGTATATTAACTTGGAAAAGGTTTTTCAATGTGTTTTTTTAAGATAATAGTGCCTTAGTTTATAAGTTCCGTTTCTATTAAGGTAAGTCTGTTATACTTGGCAACGCGGTCGGTTCTTGCAGGCGCCCCCGTTTTAATTTGCCCACTGTTAACTGCAACCGCAAGGTCCGAAATAAATGTGTCCTCGGTTTCGCCCGAGCGATGCGAAATTACTGTGTTGTAGCAGTTTTGTTTTGCAACGTCAATAACCTCAAGTGTTTCAGATAGGGTACCAATTTGATTTAGTTTTATTAAAATCGCATTTGCATAGTTGCCGTTAATACCGTCTTGTAGCCTGCTTGTGTTGGTAACGAAAAGGTCATCGCCAACTAATTGAACGGTATCGCCAAGTCTTGCGGTCAAGTCTTTCCAGCCCTCATAATCGGTGTCGCCCAACCCATCTTCTACCGAGATAATAGGATATTTTTTTGTAAGCGATTCTATATAATCAATCATTTCGTCGGTGGTAAAGTTTATGTCGCGTTTTGGCAAGTGATATACTCCGTCGCGATACCATTCGCTAGAAGCAATATCCAAGGCAATACCAATATCTTTGGTGGTATAACCGCTTTCCTCAATCGCTTCAACCAAAAGGTCAAGCGCATCTTCGTCGCTGCTTAAAGTAGGAGCAAAACCGCCCTCGTCGCCAACGCCTGAAGCAAGACCTCTGCGTTTTAAAATTTTTCCTAGAGTGTGGTAGGTTTCGGTGCCCATTTTTAAAGCCTCGGCAAAGTTTTTGCTACCTATTGGCATAATCATAAATTCCTGAATATCAACGTTGTTACTTGCATGCGCACCACCATTAAGAACGTTCATCATCGGTATAGGCGTTCTTATTGCCGCCGTACCGCCCAAATATTTATAAAGAGGTAAGCCCACACAGTTTGCCGCTGCTCTGGCAGTTGCCAAGGATACCGCAAGTAAGGCGTTAGCGCCAAGGCGGCTTTTGTTTTCTGTCCCGTCAAGCAGCACCAAGTGTTTGTCAATATTGTGTTGGTTTGTAGCGTCAAGCCCTTTTAGGTCTTTGCTTATTTCGCTGTTTATATTTTCAACCGCCTTTAGAACGCCCCTGCCACCAAAACGTTCGCCGCCATCACGCAGTTCGTGCGCCTCATATTGCCCCGTAGATGCGCCCGAAGGGGAGAGGGCAAAGCCTTCAACTCCGTTTTGCAGTATAACCCTTGCCGCAACTGTGGGGTTACCCCTTGAATCAAGCATTTCATATCCAATAATTTTTTCGATTTTACTGTTCATTTAAAGACTCCTTTCGTTAGGGCAATAGGCTATAACCTTTTCGCCCTATATAGTATTACCAAAATTTGTTTATTTACACTTGACGGGTTATAAATTAAGTGATATAATCAACTTGTCAAAAAACTAGGGGTGCTTTAGGGGACTAAGGCTGAGAGGTAATGTACCAACCCTTTAACCTGATACGGATAATGCCGGCGTAGGGATGTTTGCTATAAGTATAAGTAAGTATCGCCCTGCGTGTTTTGCGGGGCGATTTTTTGTCGTAAAAAACACGAATAAGGAGTAGGTAAAAATGAAATCAAAAAGGATAATGTGGATTTGCGAAAGTGCAATTATGGTAGCAGTCGGTACAGTTTTAAGCATGGTACCGCTTATAAATATGCCGTTTGGTGGTAGCGTAACCGCTGCTTCAATGGTGCCTGTAATTTTAATTGCTTATCGTTACGGGTTAGGTCTAGGCAGTGTTACTGGCCTCGTGTATTCTTTAATACAGTTGCTGTTAGGCGCAAACAATTTAAGTTATGCTACAAGCGCAGGCGCCGCCGTGGCAATAATTTTGCTTGATTACGTCTTAGCATTTACAGCACTAGGCCTTGTGGGAGTGTTTAAAGATAAACTTAACTCTCAGGCTTCGGATATGGTTCTTGGCACAGTAATGGTTTGTGCGATAAGATACATAATGCACGTAATATCGGGTTGTACCGTGTGGGCAGGCGTTTCAATACCAACCGAAGAGGGTCTTTTGTACTCTTTGGTTTATAATGCGGCATATATGGTGCCCGAAACTATCGTAACGGTAGCGGCGGTTTGGTACTTATCAAGAATAATTGATTTTAGAGGCGAAAAACTTGCAAGAATGCAAAAGAATGATGGTAAAAAATCAAGTGTGATGGGCGCAATCTCTGCGCTATTGCTAATAGGCGCCGCTACTTTTGACGCCTTGATGCTATTTGCAAGTACCCAAACCGAAGAAGGTTTTAACATTGTTGGAATCGCCTCGGCACCTTTCGGTTTAATGGGTATTGTAACCGCCTCTTTGGTGGCAATATCTTTGGTACTTTACTGGATAGGTAAAAAATGTAAAAAATAATGTGTTAAAAATTTAACATATTCTTACGCAAACAACCGTTATGTTTTGTGTTTTTTGACAAAATATTAAAAAATTTATTAAAAATGCTATAATAACCTTGCAATTTTCTAAAAAGTTGGTTAAAATAGGAAAGTAAAAATTTATTTGGAGGTTTTATATCATGGTTAAAGTTGCTATTAACGGCTTCGGCCGCATCGGCCGTCTTGCATTCAGACAAATGTTTGGTGCAGAAGGCTACGAGGTAGTTGCTATCAACGATCTTACTGATGCTAAAATGCTTGCACATCTTCTAAAGTACGACTCTGCACAGGGCCGTTACAATCACGAGGTTGTTGCAGGGGATGACAGCATCACTGTTGACGGTAAAACTATCAAAATTTATGCAGAAAAGAACGCTGCTGACCTTCCTTGGGGCGAAATCGGTGTAGACGTAGTTCTCGAGTGCACAGGTTTCTACTGCTCAAAAGAGAAGTCACAGGCTCACATCGATGCTGGTGCTAAAAAGGTAGTTATCTCTGCTCCTGCAGGTAACGATCTTCCTACTATCGTTTACAGCGTAAACGAGAATACTCTTACAGCAGAAGACAAAATCATCTCTGCTGCATCTTGCACCACCAACTGTCTTGCTCCTATGGCAAAGGCTCTTAACGACTATGCACCTATTCAAAGCGGTATTATGACAACTGTTCACGCTTTCACAGGCGACCAAATGGTTCTCGATGGTCCTCACAGAAAGGGCGACCTTCGTCGTGCACGTGCTGCTGCAGTTAACATCGTTCCTAACTCTACCGGCGCTGCTAAAGCTATCGGTCTTGTTATTCCTGAACTTAACGGTAAACTCATCGGTTCTGCTCAGCGTGTTCCTGTTCCTACCGGTTCTACAACTCTTCTTGTTGCAGTTGTTAAGGGTAAGGACATCACCAAAGAAGGCATCAATGCTGCTATGAAAGCTGCTTCTTCTGCTTCTTTCGGTTACACTGAAGAGCAACTCGTTTCTTCCGACATCATCGGTATTACCGAGGGCTCACTTTTCGATGCAACTCAGACAATGGTTGCTAAGATTGATGACGATACCTATCAGGTACAGGTTGTTTCTTGGTACGATAACGAGAACAGCTACACCAGCCAGATGGTTCGTACAATCAAATACTTTGCAGAGCTTAACTAATATTAACTCTTAAAATCAAAAACACCTCAAAGCCTAATCGCTTCGAGGTGTTTTTTGTTTCTGTGTTTGCTTGTAGTAATGTCATATTTCTTTTAAAACCGCTTAAAGTGTCTGTTATGTGTAGATGCTTCAGGGCGGTTTTGGTTTTTTAGTAAATCGCTTTTTGTGTGGTAGAGCCCTCAATCAGTTCATCTACATAGTAAGGAATGGTGTAAGCCGAACTTCCGTCAAGCCCAACAACCTTTACTCTAAAATATCCGCCCGTAATTACGGGGTCAATGGTAAAGTCTGCAGAGGTAATCGGGCTACCATCGTCGTTCGCTTTGCGTCTGCCGTCGCGGGTCAGCACGTTAAGTATAACCTCTTTAGCCTCGCTACATTCAATATGTAACCTATCTCCCTCAAGATATATCTCGTGTATTTGTGGGCCGGTTGACGAATAAAAATCACCGTTCTCTAGTGCTGTCATTATTTCGCCGTACTCTAGGTTCTTGGCCTTAATCATAGTAAAACCGCCAAACGAGTCGCTTAAATAACTGCTAAAAGGATGATGATTATGGTTATCGTCTGCACAAATTGGGAATATTTTTTTGCCGCATTTTAGCATATCGTCGTATGCGCGTTCGTCGTTAACATCGCCCATACCTTTTGCACAACCTGTGTTGTAAACCTCAATTCCCCAAGCACCCTCGTAATTTGCATAATCATTGTAGTTAAGCAGCGACCAGAATGGGTGGTTAATGGTAACCAAAAAACCTTCGTTATTTACAGCTTTTATAACATCATTTACCTTTTGGTTGTAAAGACCGTCATCTATGGTTATGCCGTTATGCTCTATATTATCGGCAATTTCTTTTGGCAAAAAACCGCAATTTACAAGCCAGTCAATACCGCTTTGGCAGTAAAATGGTTGAACAGTTTTTTTAGGGTCTTTGGATAAAAAGCAAAGGTGAAGAACGCGGTTAATATTAAAAGGACTGCGCGTATCGTCAATGCTAACCTCCATACCAACTATTGGTAAAAAGTCGGGCTCTAATAGTTTTTCATAGTTGTTAAACATACAATTGTGGTCGGTAAAAGCGACTATCGAGTAACCGTGCTTTTTATATTCATCGCGAATTTTTTCTACACTTAACTTGCCGTCAGATAGGGTAGAGTGGCAGTGAAGATTTGCTTTGTAAGAATTAAGTTCTTTAGAAATAAGATATTTACGCATAATATCACCTTTTATTTATCTATATTTGCCATTTTATAACTTAATCTCATTAAAGTATCGCTAAGGTGAACGTTTTCAACTACAATATTATCGTATTGTAAACTGAGGTCGTAGTGGCTAAAATTCCAAAAACCTTTAACGCCAAGTTTTATTAACTGTTCTGCAATATCTTTAACCTGGTCTTTGGGTATGCAAAGAACTGCGGCAGTTGGTCTGTTTTCAAGGCAAAAATCGTCAAGCGTGTTTATATGCCTTATAGGTAAACCCTTAACAGTTTCGCCAAGAAGGGACTCTTTTTTATCAAATATACCAATAAGTTGATAACCCTTAGTTTCAAACTTCATTCCAAGCGCAACGGCACGTGCAAGATTACCTGCGCCTATAAGCACAGTTTTTTTCTGCTTGTTAAACCCTAAAATGTTTGCTATTTCGTAATGAAGTTGCTCAATATTATATCCGTAGCCTTGTTGACCAAAACCGCCAAAGCAGTTAAGGTCTTGCCTTATTTGGCTTGCGGTAAATCCTAAGCGTTTTGCAAGTTCTACCGAAGAAATACGCGTTCTTCCCTCGCTTTTTAGTTCGCCTAGATGGCGGTAATATCGAGGCATACGTTTTATAACCGATGATGAAATATATGGCTTTGCCAAAATAATCTTCCTTCCTAAAAGATTGTTAAAAAGTTGCATAAGTATATTATAAAAAATATCGCACCAAAAATCAAGGTGTTTTAAAAATAAATATTTTCCTTTTTTGTATCTTTGCTTGATTATTTATATATAGGTATGTATAATGTAAGTAGTAAGGGGTGCAAGGTGCAAATGAAAATTCTATTTTGTACGCATGGGTGCAAAGTAAATCAGTACGAAACGCAAAGTTTACGCGAACTGTTTTTAGAAAATGGATTTGAACTGGCAGAAAAAGGGGAAACACCAGACGTTTTTCTCTTAAATTCTTGTACCGTTACAAGCGAGAGCGACCGTAAAAATAGGCAGATGTTAAGGCGCATTAAAAAGCAGTACCCTTTATGTATAACTGTTTTGTTTGGTTGTATGGCTCAAGCTTTTCCCGAAAAAGCAAAGCAGTTAGGCGTGGATATTGTTTTTGGTAATACCGACCACAAAAAGCTTTTAGATTTATTAAATGAGTTTATAAAAAATCCCAGTCCACTGCAACTTGTAGAAAACCACTGTAACGGCGAAAAATACTGCACACCCGGTATTTCATATTTTGAGGGCAGAACAAGGGCGTATATGAAGATAGAGGACGGATGCAATCGTTTTTGTTCTTATTGCGCCATTCCGTATGCGCGCGGCAGGGTGCGTTCGCGCAGTATTAGTGAAATAAGCGAGGAAGCAGAAAAACTAGCCCAAAACGGATATAACGAAATAGTTCTTGTGGGCATAAATCTTTCGGCTTACGGGCAGGATACGGGCGATACCTTGTGTAATGCAGTAAATGCAGCATCGGCTCCAAAAGGCATAAAAAGGGTGCGTCTGGGCTCACTTGAACCCGACCATATAAGTGATGAAATATTAGAGAACTTAAAGAAAAACGAGAAGTTTTGCCCACAGTTTCACCTATCACTGCAGTCGGGCAGTAGCGCAACACTTAGGCGTATGAACAGGCATTACGATGCTGAGTTTTATCGCGACCTTGTAAAACGTATAAGAACGGTTTTCGATAATCCCTCTATTACCACCGACGTTATGGTTGGATTTATGGGCGAAACCGAAGAAGAGTTTTTAGAGTCTTTAAATTTTGTTAAGGAAATAGGGTTTGCGCGTTGCCACGTGTTTGCATATTCTAAACGCGAAGGCACTGCTGCAGTAAAACTTTCGGGAGAGGTCCCAAAGGCTACAAAATTAAAGCGTAGCGAAAAAATGATAGAGGCGGCAGGGGAGTCGCAACAAGAGTTTTTGCAAAATCAGTTAGAGTCTACACAGTCGGTTTTATTTGAAACCGTTAAAAACGGTGTAGCCGAGGGATATACCGAAAATTACACGCGTGTTATGGTAAAAACAGAAACGGATATTTCTAATAGAATTTTAGAGGTGCATTTAAAAGAGATAAAAGAAGATTATCTTTTGGGTGAATTAAAGGGGATGGATATATGACAAAGGTGTTTGATGATTCTGCACTTAATATAGAAGGGCTTCCAAACGGATTTATCATCGCTTTTAAAAAGGCAGACAATGATGAGGATGAACGTATTGTTGTAGCATATAATTTAGTATCTTTTGAGAATCAATCCGTGTCGCCTGTTACAAGAAATGTGTATCAGTTGGCAAAGTTTGGTGGGGGGTATAAGGAAATCGAGCAAAGGCTTAACAATCCATTTTATTGGAACACCGTTAACCTACCGGGCGACCGATTGCTAGCCTTTTACCCAAGCGGCGAGTATATGATTTTTGATACCGAAAGCAGAATGCTTAAAAAAGGCGAACTTGTGTGCGACGGCGAGGGTCCTTCGGGTATGGCGCTAACGGGCGCCGGAATTTTTGTTTCGTTTAAAGAGGGCAAACGCGTAAGCCTTTATAACCCCGAAACCTTTATAGAAGAACTTTACATAGGTGGTAAAGGCAGCGGTTTTGGTAAAATTGAAAGTGTGTTTAGCGAGGGCAATTTTTTGTACCTCAGCGATAGCGAAAAGGGCGTTGTGTGGCGTGTTGATATACGTAACTTTACTGTAACACAGTATGCCGAATTCGGCGAACCAGTTTATCAGTATATGATAATAGGCGATTATACTTTGGTTAGGTTAGATTCGGGCGTTTACAGTTTGTAATTTTATTGTTGACAAATGCGGTAATTACTAGTATAATCAATAAAAAGAATAAATGCTTTTGATAGAGGCGCGATATCCATCAGTACAAGTGGCATAAGGTTTAGGTGCCGCCACTTCTAAAGGGGCTGTCGCCGAAGCGTATAAATCACCTAAGGTTTATATTGCTGGGTCGTAAGGGAACACCTTGCGGACTGTCACGTTATGTGAAGCGCTATCGCTAGTATAAATGCTACCCGTATTGTAGGGGTAGTGTTATTGTACAGGTGGCCGCTTTGCAAAAAGCGGTTTATTTTATGTAGCAGGTAAAAGGAGAATGGAAAATGAAAAAAACAATTTTTAAGGGTATTGCAACTGCACTTATTACACCTTTTAATGAGAATGGTGGTATTGATTACGACCAGTTCGGAAAAATTATAGATTGGCAGATAGAAGAGGGTATAAACGGACTTGTTGTATGTGGTACAACGGGCGAGGCTTCGACCTTAACTGATGACGAGCATAGAAGTGCTATCGCTTTTGCTGCAAAGCGTGCCGCAGGCAGAGTTCCTGTTATTGCAGGTACAGGTTCTAACGATACAGGCTATGCTTTGGACCTTACACGTTGCGCTTGTGAAGCAGGTGCCGATGCAGTGTTGGTTGTAACTCCTTACTACAACAAGGCAACTCAAAAAGGTCTTACGAAGATGTTCACAGAAATTGCAGATAAAAGTGATGCACCTGTAATTCTTTATAACGTGCCTTCAAGAACAGGCGTTAATATCGAGCCGGAGACTTACAAAGCGCTTGCCGACCACGGTAACATAGTTGGTATTAAAGAGGCTAACGGCAATCTTTCAAAAATAGTTGAAACAATGTCCTACGTTAACGGTAAACTTGACCTTTATTCAGGTAACGACGACCAAATTGTGCCTTTGATGTCATTGGGTGGTGTTGGTGCTATTTCGGTGCTTTCAAACATTATGCCAAGAGAAACTTGCGAGATTTGTGAAAAGTTCTTCGCAGGCGATATTGCAGGCGCAGCAGCGCTTCAGTATAAATATCACGCAATTATTGATGCACTATTTTCAGAGGTTAACCCAATCCCCGTAAAAGCGGCTATGGCTGCAATGGGATATTGCAGAAACACCTTGCGCCTACCTTTAACCGAAATGGATGAGGCTAAGGCGGAAAAAATGTACTCAATTATGCGTACACTAAACCTTATCAAATAATTGAAGGGAATTTTATGTTACACAGTAATTTAGGTATAAATGAACTTGGGCATCTTACCTTTGCGGGTGTAGATACCTGCGACCTTGTTGCAAAATATGGTACACCGCTATACTTAATGGACGAGGATATGATTCGCGAAAACTGCAGAGCGTATGTAAACTCTATGAGGGATTATATGCCCAACGGCTCACGTCCCTCGTATGCAAGTAAGGCGTGCAGTTTTAAAAGAATGTATCAAATAACCAAAGAAGAGGGTATGACGGTTGACGTTGTATCTATTGGTGAATTATATACCGCGCTAAATGCAGATTTTCCGGCGAAAGATATTTTCTATCACGGGAACGATAAAACCGATGCCGATATTGAGTATGCAATAAAAGCTAATGTTGGTTGTATCGTTGTTGATAGTGTGGACGAATTAGATGCTATTAACAGAATCGCTTCAAGACTTGGTGTTACTCAAGATATTTTAATGAGGCTAAGTCCCGGTATCGACCCACACACTCAAGAGAAAATTTCAACCGGTAAAATAGACTGTAAGTTCGGAATAGGTATAGAAACAGGTCAAGCAATAGAGGCGTGTCTTTATGCCGCAACACTTCCCAACGTATACGTTAAAGGTTTTCACTGCCATGTTGGTTCACAATGTTTTGAATATGAACCATTTAGCGATGCAGCAGAGATAATGCTAAAATTTATTAAAGAGTATACAGAAAAAAGCGGTAAAGGTGTAGAGGTTTTAGATCTTGGCGGCGGTTTCGGTGTAAAGTACATAGAAACAGACCCCGAGATTGACTATGCCAAGTGCATAAAGGGATTGGCGGGCGAAATAGATGCCCTTTGCGAAAAATTAGAGGTTACACCACCTAGTATTATTATGGAGCCCGGTCGCAGTATCGTGGCAAATGCAGGCATAACGATTTATACAGTAGGTAGTGTAAAAACAATTCCCGGTTATAAAAGTTTCGTTAGCATTGATGGCGGTATGACAGATAACCCACGCTATACCCTTTATGGCGCAGAATATACCGTAGTAGTTGCAAATCACGCCGATAAAGAGCCAAACTTTGTAACTACTTTGGCGGGTAGATGCTGTGAAAGTGGCGACCTTATTCAAGAAAATATAAATATCTATAAACCACAACGTAGTGATATTATTGCGGTGCTTTGCACAGGTGCGTATAATTACTCAATGGCGTCAAACTATAATAGAGTACCTCGACCACCTGTTGTTATGATAAAGGACGGTAAAGATTACGTTGCGGTAAAACGCGAAACGTTAGAAGATATTATCGCGCTTGATTTATAATAAAGAGGTGATATAAGTGGCAGTTCGTTTGAACGATAACAAAGAGGTAGTTGAAAGAATCAAAAAGGGTCTTAAAGAAAAGGGTGGTTATTGCCCTTGTAGGATAGCGCGCAAAGAGGAATATAAATGTATTTGCGATGAGTTTCGCGCCCAGATAGCCGACCCTGATTTTGAGGGCTATTGCCACTGTATGCTTTACTATAAATCAAAGGATTAGGAGGAAAGTTATGGCTATTATAAACATTACTGCTGATAATTTTAAAGAAGAAGTTTTGGATAATACAAAGACCGTGTTGCTAGACTTTTGGGCAACTTGGTGCGGCCCTTGTATGATGATTTCTCCAATAGTTGATGAAATTGCAGAGGAAAAACCAGAGATAGTTGTAGGCAAAGTTAATGTCGACGAGCAACCTGGACTTGCACAAGCTTTCGGTATAGAAAGCATACCTACCTTAGTGGTTGTTAAAGACGGGCAAGTTGTAAACCAAATGATTGGCTTGCGTCAGAAAGAAGATATCTTAAATTTAATCAATCTTTAAAAATAAAACCCATAGTTGTACTATGGGTTTTATTGCATTATGGCAAAAGGCGTGTTATAATCAAAATTCATAAAGGACGGGATTGATATGAAAGTATGTTTTTTGTGCGATCTGCATTTACCAACTAATAAAGAGGTTTTGCAGTATAAGGTTTTAGATTGGGCAATCGACAATATAAAAACCACAAAACCAGATTGCATTATTTTTGCTGGCGACGTGGCTTGCGATGGCAATATTGATGTTTATCGTTGGTTTTTAGCAAAAATACAAGAAATAGGCATACCTTATATATACATACCGGGTAATTCCGATTTAAGAAATCCTGAATATAAAGACGACATTGCAAAAATGGCAAGCGCAACTAAAACAGTAATTAACGATACCGTTATTTTCGCGCTTAACGATTGCGAAAGGAAAATGCCAAAGAATCAGTTAGACGAATTAGAAGGCGAGTGTGCAGACATTGTGTTCTTCCATCATCCGTTAAAAGATTTAGACGAGTATGGCAGGGCATTTTTAACCGAGTATGCAAAAAACAATCCCAAAACCATGCTGTTTCACGCGCACTTGCACGAATTTTTGGTTAGCGAAAATATAGTTAGTTTGCCGGCTCTGGACCCCGATAAAAATCTATCTACACCACCTGCACTTCTTTATTATGATACGGTTACAAGAGAAATAACTACCTCTGTTTTTGATTGCTCAATGCCTAAAAAATTGCCAAAGCAGTTTGGTATTTCGTGCTATAAACCTTTAGAGCAGATTGATTTTTGTATAGAAAATAATCTTGTAAACTTAGAATTGCGCCCAAACGTTGTCAATGACCCACAAAAAAAGATTGTAGAGTTAATTGAGAAATGGCGTGCAAACGGTGGTAAAAATCTGTCGGTGCATTTGCCGGACGTCGTGTATAAAGAAGGGGCAATTCAAGAAGATCCCGACCTTGATAAACTTTTAGAGTTGGCGGTTAAAATAAAAGCAGACCGCTTTACCCAACACGTGCCAATGGTATCTGTTAACACTGTAAAGGCAGAGGATTCGGTGTTAGAAAAAATCGCAGATTATTTGGCAAATAAATTAGACGCTTTACCGTTTGATGCAGTAATCGGTGTTGAAAATATGCACACAGTGGCATCCGAACGTGGCACGGGCGATAGAAGATTTGGCTATATTCCTGAAGAGTGTATAGAGTTTATGCATATATTGGATAAGGTAACACGCCACAAAGTTGGCATCAACTTTGATATTGGGCACGCCAGAAACAATGCGCCGTTTAGCCAAACCTATCAGATTTCTACCTGGCTACAAATGGTTGGTAAGTATGTTGTTGGCTATCACTTGCATCAGGTTGTGTACGACGGCAACTTCCATAACCACTGCGCCATAACCGAACCTTACGGTAATTTAATCAGTTACGCATCTTTCTTCTATTGCTTCCAAAACGGCATAATAAACAACGCCCCCGCAATATTTGAAATTTCACAAAAAGACGGATATAAAATAACCCTGGAAACCTTTAAAAACCTATAAAAATCGCACCTTGCAGAACATAATCTGCAAGGTGGGATTTTTATATTAAAGAAAAACATAAAGACGCTATACTCTAAAAATATGCTAAAACACTTTATTGAAAATACAAAACGCCTAGAAGGATGAAACCTACAAGGAGTTTAAAATAAAAGAGCTTTCACCTCACGGACTTTACATGCCGTAGTAAACGCTGTAAAGGCGCCAATGAAAGCTCTTTGGCGGAGACGGCGAGATTCGAACTCGCGGGGGATTGCTCCCTAACTGATTTCGAGTCATTCAACCACCCTAAAATACAACAAAAAATAGTTTTAAATATAGACGAAAAACGACAATCAAAAAAGCCCCTAAAGCCTTGATTTACAAAGCTTTAGGGGCTTTTAATCCGCATGATAATTGAAGATTGCCTTCTTTTCGGAAAAATCGTATTTCTAACAAAATCCTTAGAAAAAACCATTAGAAAACAATAAAAAACAGCCTGATTTTTGCATATAAAGACCTTATTAGAAAATTCTATGTTTTTATTGACAAGAAGCACAGTAAGATGAACCACCAATGGGAATGTTTGTGCATTTTGGCGTTTGGCAACCATGAAAATCACAGTGGCTTCCTCTAGTGCCTACTCCGTCTGATTTGGCTGGATAAGGACAATTTGTTTGTTCACAATCATGCGATGAACAATAAGGAGTTTGGGGTCGGTCGGCTTCATTTCCGCAAATAGGGCACTCAGCAACATCTTCGGTGTAGTCAAAATCCTCTTCCTCGCTTTGAGTTAAAGGCAAACCAGAGGTTGCTTCACAAACAGAGCAAGTTTTAGGCTTATAATATGTAGCTTCTACCCATTTGTGGTTTGCTTTTTTGCCTTTTGTTTTGTTGCACACAACACAAGTTTTTGGATTTGTGCAAGTCGCTTTTTGCCAATCGTGCCCTAATGGATTTCCATCTGTTTTATTACATACCGAGCATGTTTTGGCTTTTACGCATGTGGCAACTCTCCATTGGTGGCCTAATGCTGTACCTGCTGTGTCACTGCAAAGCACACACGTAACTGCGGAATCGCAGGTGGCGTTTTTCCATTGGTGCTTAAGGGGTTCTCCTTCTGATTGTTCACAAACAGAGCATGTTTTGGGAGTATCACATGTCGCGTCAATCCATTTGTGTTGGCAAGGTTTAAAAGCAAAATATAAAACTACGATTAAAGATAGTGCTAAAAGAGAGGATGCGACTATCACACATCTTTTTACTACACGATTTGAAAGTATTTCTTTTAATTTCATTATTACCGCCCCTTTAAGTAAAATCCTAAGAATATTATATTCTTAATTTTTTGATATTTCAATATGCATATTATAACGAACACTCGATGCATCTATTAAAGCAACGAGTGTTCGTTATGTTGCAGCTAAATTCATGATAATGCATAATATGTTTGAAAGGATGTGTTGAATTTAGCTTTATTCGATGTTATTCATTGTCTATTGTTTCAACAGAAGAGTTTTCTTTAATAGCTGTAATGAATTTATCTTTGTTTTCTTGTATCACTTTTTTTAGTTTGTAATTATCATATTTCTTTTTTAAATATACTCCCGTTAGAACCATTCCGCTTGCAATTAGTGTGGTTAAAGAACCTTTTATCCAACCTTCGCGATTGCCAATCAAAAGCCCTGAATCGAAATAGAAATCGGCAATATTCTGTATGCCATCTTCCATTCTGCCATTGCCGAAAGTTTTAAGGGTGCTGGTCATTGTGGGTCCAGCCTTGCCATATGTGTTTAGAAATTCGTGAATTTGTGCGGGTTGTGTCATAACGTTACCTCCTAAATAATTAATTGATTTTTGTTTTTCTATCTTAATTATATAGGATTCTTATTGAAAAAAAGTTCTCGATTTGTAAACTTTATAACTTTTCACATTGTATAAATAAATTTTTTACATGACGATTATCAAGGTTTGCGAAAGTTTTAATCAATTCTTTGCCTATTAATTTATTTGTTTCTGGGCTTAAATTATTATCACAAAAATCAAATAGATAGCGAAGTGCAATATAATAATCTGCTAAATCTGAATAGTTGGAGGATTGTTTTAATTTAGTAATTAATAGTGCGATGATTTTATTGTGTGTTTTGGCATATTTTTGCTTTTGTTCGTTGCGTTTGCCTATCATAGTATTATTTTTTAATATATATTTTTTTGTAAAATCAGGTTTCTGACCTTTACCTGACATGACGGCTTCCGCAAGTTCAGTTTCCTCTTTATCGCTTATTGTTGAATACTCAAGAAAGAAAAAAGAAAGCAGATTTGCGGCCGCTTCATTAGAGCAGGAGCTATCTTTCATTGCTACATAAAAGCATTCTTTAATCCTATCTAAAATAGGTCCTATTAAAATGCCTCTTGGATTTTTTCTCATTCTATCAAAAAGGTCCAGTAATATTTCATAGCCTTTTGTAAATTCTGGATTTTGAAGTGCTTCGGGTGTAGAGATAATTGGAAAATAAGCTTCGGTAAAATCTATCAATTTATCCCATGTTATTTGCGGTTGTTGATAGTCAAGCAGAGGAATTATAGAGTACATTAATTCCTCTGCAGTTATACCATAATGTTTTGCTATCAAATGTAAAGTATCTGCATCAACTTCTCTATTTCCATTTTCATACATAGATATTGTGCTTTTTGATACATTTAAAACTTTACCTAATTCTTCTTGTGTTTCTTTATGAAATTTTCTAAGAGAACGAATATTTTTTCCAATAATATCTGAAGTATTTAACATTATAATCCCTCCATACAAACATTATACATCAAATAGCGTGAATACTCAAACTAATAATTCTTAGGAATAGTACTAAACACTTATCAAACGCGAATACATAGAGAATCTCTGCAAAAGAGCAATCGCAAATTGGAATAAATCATAATACCATAAAATACAAAAGCCGAAACACATCAAACGACGTGTTTCGGCTTTCTTGTTAGAAGTCTATCTCATTTAGACATTCTCCCATGCTTTTCAGATTTAATTCTTCTAAAAATTCATCCATTTCTTTTTCAAAACGACAGTTCAATAGTATGGGAAGGTTATAAAGGGTATTGCTGTTTTCGTTTACAGACCGGATAAGCAATTCGTATTTTGTACCACGTTTCCGCGGCCCTATTTTCTTGCCCCATACCACTAAAAAAGGCAACCGTTTCCCTGAAATCATAGTGGATATCTCCTTTCTTTTTAATTTAACACAACCCCGTTAAACTCCAAAAAGCTGATACATAAGAGCCTTTTGCACAAGGTTATATTCTTGCTCAGTCAGGTCACATAATTTGTGCCCTACATTTTTCCTGTCTATAGTTACAATCTGTTCGCACAGGGCATAACTTTTCTTTGGAAACTTCCTATCACTTAGTTCTATGTGAACAGGAAGATTCTTAGCCTTTGTGCTAAGCGGAATGAACGTACAAACAGGACTGTGTTCTAACGATATATCCGACCCCAATGCTATTGCAGGACGAATACCTTTTTGCAGATTCGTTGGAATATTAGGATTAACCTCATCTAAATCAACCCAATAAACCGAACCTCTTTTAAGATTTTTAAAATTTTTCATTTTAAACTTTCCTTTCATAATAAAAAATCTCCACCGCAAAACATAATGTTTCACAGTAGAGTAAAAATTAAAAAATATTAAAATATTTGTTTTATATCATTATTATATTTATTTTTTTAAATGTGTAAAATTTATTTAAATATACAATATATTATTTGCCAATATAGTTTTCTACCGACACGTTGCTTCTAAAATGCTGTAAAATAGTGCAACTTACAAATAAAACAGCAATGCGATTGAATGAGATTTTTCTGCAGCCGTTTTTTAATCTTTTTCTATTTTCACCACGCGTAACATACGGGGTGTGCAAATTTTCTTTTAATCGTTTTCCTGCAGCACTGAAAACTTCTTCTATATAAGAGATATACTCCTTTTCGGCTATATTCCCCCTTTCTGCAATATCATTACAAACACTTTCATATACCGCTTTAGCCCGTAATTCTCTGGCTTTGTGCAGATTGATTGCAAGATTAACTTCGGCTTTGTTGAAAATGTAATCTTCATCGCTTTTTCCTTCTCTTAGCGAAAGTATGAATTCTTTTTCTTTTGAATCAATAAATATCTGACGATTGTGTTTACCGCCTTTGCCTATGTAATGTATTTCAACCCTGCCATCGATTTCTTTAATCATTTTAGCCTTAAGAGAAAGCAACTCTCTTTTTCTCATGCCTAAATAATCCCGGTTGATTCGCCAAACTCTGTTCGATTCGAGTTTGCTAATCATATCGGTTTCGGAATTCACATAGGTTAAATTTCCCCTCTCTATTTTAGATATACTTCGTTGCGGTATTTTATAATCCCACAGATATGTTTTAAAAACTTTAGTAAGAGCTGCAGCAGCCGTATGAATAGAACATGCAGAAAGTTTCTTGGTATTACTCAGAAAATCCAAATATTCCTGCGCCTTTTCCTGCGCTTCTTCAAAAGTAATTTTACTCAGTCCTAACTCATTCAAATACTTTGCAAACTTGTCGATTTCGTTCTGGTATGTTTGCATTGTGTTTTTAGAGTAAATATAATCTTTGCAAAAATCTATTTTTTGTATTCTTCAAAAGTTGCTCCGGCCTGCTTCATTTTAGAGCGTTCGGTTTTAGTTTTCATCTGGTCGGCAAACTTACTTCTGCCGTATGCCTGCATTTTGTTGAGTTCGGTTTTTAGTAAATATTTTATGTTGGTTTTTCTAGCCATATCATCACCTCCTTTTTCTGCAGCCTTAAGAGCAAAGCCCCTAAAAACAAATTCCTGTGTTAAGTTTGGAACGGTAGCTTTTAGTTTAGGACAAAAGCTTAAAACCATACGGAGTTCATGCCTGTTCCACGGCAAAAATCCTTCTCAAAAAATCGGTTTAGCAGGTTATATTTGCATATAACCAGCTTATCTTGTTTTTCTTTTCATACTTTCTTTTACTATCGCATCTGTAAATGCCTCCTTAAAAATTCAATTATAATAAAAAATCTCTACCAAGGGGATAGGACCTAAACCTTCGATAGAGTAAAAAATAAAATATAAAAAATTCTTTCTTATTTAATATTATAGTCGTTTTTCTATATATGTATAATATTTTATTCATTTACAATATATAGTAAAATTAACAAAAAAAAGTATGCCGTACGCAACAATGTTTACTATTAGTTGACAACCGTCAATTTTCGTGTTATTATAAATTGACGTAACGTCAATTTATAATATTAAAACGGAAGAAGGAAATTAAATGTATCTGTTTTCATTTATTAAAAATGCCATAACCCATCGAAGGTTTTTTGGACTCTTTCTAATGGTCGTTTCGTTGATGTTTCCAACGGCTATCATAGGCTTTATTTGGAAAGCTAAGGATTTTTCTTATGAGGGTTTCTGGGTGGGCTTTTTGGTTTCTTTGTTGTTTTTGTTCGTTTTTTCTACTCCTGGTATCGGTGAAGCATTTACAAAATATATTTTGTTAGGCACTCAGCCTTCAAGCAATAATTGCCCAAGAATTTGGTCGGGTTATTCAGCAGCTATTGCTACAGCTACACAAGATACCAATACATCATATAATCATCTTAGACTTTGCATAGTAAATAATGCAACGTTTAACTGCTTTTCAGTAGGAAAAAAATATATTTTTATTTCTAGTGCTTTTGAAGATAGCAATGAAAGCGTTATACATGGTGGACTTCTATGGGGTATACAAAATTGTGTATCTGATGGTGGTTTAGGAATGGTTTGTGTGATTGCTGCCAATTCAGTATTATTGGCATCTATGTCAATATGGATAGTTTTGGCGCGCGCAGTTGTAAAACTATCTTCGGGATGCTTTCTTGGATTTATTGCTTCTATTTGTTATACAATAGACAAGTTTATTATTGAAACTGTTTTAATTAATTGGACGACATTTGTATTTAAATATTGTAATTGTGTTAATGAAGATAAGCAAATAAACTTTTATAATAACATCAATGATGATTCTGTTTTTTCAATGGAGGAATATTTCGAATTTGTTGAGGTGAGCGATTAATGGCGAACCTATATAAAGCAAATCAGGGATTAAAAGAAAAAATATCAAAATTAGAAAAACTCAGAATTATTGATACAATCGGAATATTTGCTATATTTTTTGGTTTCACAAATTTAGCAAAAGTAATAGGTGATAAAAATACAACACTGGCTATTATTATAGCTGCACTAGGATTTTTTGGCTTTTTCTTTTGCGTAAAATCCTTTTTTACAATAAATAAAAAAATTGAGGTTTATTCTTCTGGATTAACTGGAGAAGTGAAAACTCAAGCAATATTATGTTCTTTACCTTCTGAATACAACGTTATTGTTAACGCTAATATCGAATACACTGGGCAAAAAAGCGAGCTTGATAGTATTGTTGTTGGTCCAACCGGAGTGTTTATAGTTGAAACAAAAAACTACTCTGGAATTATTCGAGGTAACATCAACGACCAGTATTTGCAACATGTTAAAATTAGTGGTGGTGGAAACGAATATACTAGCTCGTTTTACAATCCCGTAAAACAGGTTGCCACGCATACATATCGTCTGTCTGGCCTTTTAAAATCAAAAGGAATTGATAAATATGTTCATAACTGCGTATTTTTTTCAGCTAAAGATATTTCTTTACAAATTGAAGAAACAGAAAATTCTCCAACACCAATTTTTATGATGAGAGACCACTTGCTCAATCATTTAACCACTTTTCAGCCTAGTTTAACTTCAGAAGATATAGATAAAATAACTAAAATTATTATAAATTCTGCTTCTTGATAGCGAAACTTCATAAATACATAGGCATTCACCAAAAAACAGGTGAGTGCCTTTTGTATATAAAAGTATAAATTTTCATAATATTTTAAAGTAAGTCAACTATAAGTATACATGGTTGCCAATAGTATAGAAGATGTTCGTATACTATTAGTAAGGAGGTTTGCTTATGATTGATTTTAGTAAAGTTCTTAGAGGATTACGATTATCTGGAGGTTATACTCAGCAACAGGTTGCAGACTATGTAAAAGTTAGCAAAGGTATGATTAGTGCTTATGAAAACGGAATACGTCAACCGTCTTATGAAGTTTTAATTCGTCTCTCTAAGCTATACAAAGTTTCCACTGATTTTATACTTGATAACAATACAGAAAATGAATATTCTTTAAATGGCTTAACTTCTGAACAAATTGAAACGATTCTAAAAATTATATATGAAATGAAAAATGCTAATAATTTGATTTAATAATTAAAAAGAGCATCTTACAATCTTTTAAGTAAGAAGTCTTAATAATGTATTAGGGAATCTGCAAAATAAGAATTGGAAGAGTTATTACGCTTATAAAAAGAGTAATAAAAACTATTTTTTAATTATATTTACTTGATATTTTTTAAATTCAATATAAATACTTATGTTGAGGTGAGAAAATGAAAATACCTTTTGAAAAGACGATAAATATTGCAATAGAAAAAATTTGTGATGGTGTCTTCGCTAAAATAAAACACGATGAAGAGCGCAGAAATCGTGAATTTACATATCAAATGAAAGAACTTGAATTTTATAAAAGTAATTATGAAAAAGATTTAAAAGATATTTTTGATTATTGGTTTGAACTTGTAAAAGTTACTCACATTAAAGATAATAAAAACTTAACCACTCAAGAACAACAGAAGTATAATAAAAAATACAAAGATATGCTATCTGTAGGAACAGTTGCTAGATATAAGATGAACACATTAAAGTATGGTGGTACGGAAACGGGTCGTGTTTTAGCGATTGAAAGTGTATTACGACAAGCAAAATATGATGATAGGCCTAAAACTACAGCGTTGTTTATTTGGTGTGCGGTCCTTGCTGTATTAAAAAAAGATATATTAGGACAAGATTTAGACCCAGTAGATATAATACGAGTTTTAGTTAATGATTTTGATGATAATGTTGAAAATGTTAATATCACTAAAATATATGTGAAAAAGGTATATAAAGACATATACAAGGAAGACCCCTATTGGATAAAATAGGTAGAAATCTATTCAGGTGTAAAAACATGTCGCATAAAGGCAGATAGATGTAGTACAAAAATAAAGAAAGATTATACAAAATATTTTAAAAGAGGTGTAAGAAATGAAGGTGCAATTTGTTTCGTACAATAAAATAGATATCAAAAGCTCTTTTGATATAACTACTTCGACGTTAGATAAACCTAAGGCTTTGGATATGTTTGATGTTAATATTTTTTCCTTGCAAGATGAGAGAATATGGAAATACGAAGGAAAAGCAAGCGAACGTCTTAACTCGACAAATGATTTTTTAAGTATAAAGAAAATGATTAACACCTCACAAAAGGCAATTAACATTATTGCGTTACCACAAAATTATGTGCACAAATGGCATGCACTTAGCAGTGACTATTTTCGTAAATGTTTACTGAAAGATGAAATAGATAATTTGCGAAAATATATTTTACCGGATATTGTTCCTGAAAGGTATGCTCAAACATTAGACTTGATATATGAAATTTCAGAGACAGATGTGAACGGTAGCACCTTTGAGTCGGATTTTTGTTTTGTGAATCAAAGCAATGTGTTAACAGAATCGAAGGGGAGCCAAAAGGCAACCACAGTAGTGTTTGATAAATTGATTCTTACAACATTAAATTTGCAATCTACAAAATCAAATCTCGATGATTTTATTAAAGGCATAGGGTTAGTTAAAGAAAAGACGGAAATTCCCGAGTGGCTTGTTAATATAGATTGTTTTGACGATGTGTCCCAAAAGGCATCAATTGCCGAAAACGAAGCAAAAATTGTAGAGTTAAATGGGCAAATTGCAAATTCGAAAGCTAAAATTGAAGAAAACCTAAAATATAAAAGCATCTTAATAACTAACTCAAATGAACTAGTTGAAGTTGTGTTTGAAATGTTAGAAAAAATGTTAGATTGTGATTTATCTAAATTTATCGATGAAAAACGAGAGGATTTCGTTATAGAAAAAGAAGGGTTCTCTTTTGTCGGGGAGATTAAAGGCGTCAATTCTAATGTTAAATATGCTAATGTATCTCAAACAGATACTCATTGTAAAAAATATATGGATGTAATTGGTTCGGGTAAAAATAAAACAATAATAAAAGGGCTTCTTATAATAAACACATTTAGGAAACTTCCGCTAGATGAACGAGAGCCAATTAATCAAGAACAAATAGAATTAGCTAAAAAATACGATGTACTGATAATAACAACTGAAACATTTCTTCGGCTTTATGAAATGTTTATTGACGGTTTAATCAATTGCGAGACGATTATTGACCGTCTTAGAACTAAGGATGGTGTATTGCAAGTCTCGGATTTTACACAAAATACTGACGATACAGTAGATAATAGTGCGTATGTTGTTAAGTAACATTAGTGTGGATGGATATTATGAATATCATCAAATCAATAAATGCTAATGCTTCAGCTGCGTAGATAAAAATAACTATATATTTTTTAAACACTCACTTTAAAAAAGTGGGTGTTTTTTTCTGTTGTTTTAGAAATAATAAAAAGAAACAAATGCATATAATACTCTGTTGACAAACGCACTACATTTGTAGTATGATATATGTGTAGTTTTATGTAAAAAGGAGAAGTATTATGTCAAATCAAAAACTAGTTATTTCTTCGAAAAAATATAGGGGCGATTCTACGGTAATTTCTATTCGCCTTCCCGATGAACTTGTAAAGAAACTTGACACAATTGCGGATGAAACTGGCAGAACAAGAAACGAAGTAATTCAAAAGTGTCTTGGTTTTGCGGTGGACAATTTAGAAATCAAGGAATATTAACGGAGGGGCTTATTAATGGCCATACAAAATATTAAGTGTCCTAACTGCGGCGGCGAAGTACAAATGGACGATACTCTTGAAAAAGGGTTCTGTATGTACTGCGGTGGGGCGATACATATTAAAGAGGAAATTGCAAAAATTCAGATTGAGCATAGTGGTAAGATTGAAATTGATGATACCAAAAAGTTAGTAAACTCAATTGAGCTTGCTGACCGTGCGTTTGATTCAGGTAATTATGAAGAATGCTATAATTATTGTTGTGCTGCGTTAGAATGTGATATCAACAATTTTCATGCTACCTTTAGAAAGGGTTTATGTGCGGCACACCTTTCACTTTCAAGAACAAATGAACTAGAACAAGCAGTTAAAACAGCCGTGGAGTTAATTGGAAATTCTCCCGATGGTTCGGATGACGATGTTTATTTCATCTTTTCTGAATTATTGGAGTATATCCGTGATACATACGTGTATAAGTCAAACCTTACAAAAGGATTCAAGTATCCTAATGTAGCGGATGCTAACAATACATTTTCCATTATTGCAAGTTTAACAAGACTCTGCGCAGTGTGTTCGGAATTGATTTCGGTTGAAATGATGAACGTGCACCCAGTTTATGAAGAAGACAAAAAGATATGTTTAGAACAAGGGTTAGAACTTTGTGAAGTAGGCGTATCATCCTTTAGATATCTTGCCGGATATAAATCGGTTAAAAAGGGCGGAAGATATATCCAAAAAGAGATTTACCAATCAATTAAATCCCCTTGCTTTGATATGCAGAAAAGCTATCAGGCTAAATTCAAAAAAGATTTTAATAATCTTCCAACGACGAAAAAGGCTCTTGGAGAATACGATAACCAGATTGCAAAATTGCAGAAAGATATAGATGCCTTTAATGAAAAGCTTGAAGAATATTTCGATAATAATCCAGAGATAGGCAAGGAATACAAAAGAAAAGTTTGGCCTTTAGTTGTGATTGCATCACTCTTTCTTCCAGCTGCACTCGTGGGAATCCAAGAATTTTCCAACGTATCAGGAATATTAGAAGTTATTCCTATTTTGTTAACGATGGGCATATGCTTGTCTTTAGGAATTATTGCACTCATGAAAATGAATGATATATTCAAAAGCAGAAAAAGGATTCTTGCTGAACTACCATCAGACCTTTCGGTTTTGAAGAAGGTTCACGATGAAAGTAAAGTTAAATTACAGACTGTTACGAAAACGAAAGCGGTATTTGTTAGCAATAATATAAAGAGATAGAGGGTATAAAAATGGCAATATTTAAATGTAAAATGTGCGGTGGCACACTTGAAGTGAATAATGAAACCGTTGCGGTATGTCAGTATTGTGGCACGAAACAAACCCTGCCCAAACTGGACGATGACCGCAAGGCAAATCTTTATGACCGTGCAAATCATTTTCGTCGTAATAACGAATTTGATAAGGCAATGGGCATTTATGAGCAAATACTCAATGAAGATAACAGTGATGCTGAAAGTTATTGGTCATTGGTGCTTTGTCGTTATGGTATTGAGTATGTAGAAGACCCTACTACGCACAAGAGAATTCCTACTGTCAACCGTGCTCAGTTCACTTCTATCTTTGATGATGAGGATTACAAGTCTGCTTTACAATACGCAGATGGTTATCAGAAGGAAGTTTACGAGCAAGAAGCGACCGTAATCAATGATATCCAAAAAGGAATTCTTGCTATTTCAAGTCAGGAAGAGCCCTTCGATGTTTTTATTTGCTATAAGGAAAGCGATAACAACGGCCGCAGAACACCCGACAGCGTGCTTGCAACGGAATTGTATCACGAACTCGTTAGAGAAGGCTTTAAAGTGTTTTTTGCTCGTATTACTCTTGAGGATAAATTAGGTCAAGAGTATGAACCGTACATATTCGCTGCTCTTAATTCCGCCAAAGTAATGGTGGTATTAGGCACAAAGCCAGAATTCTTTAACGCCGTATGGGTTAAAAACGAATGGAGCAGATACTTGGCACTCATCAAGAATGGTGCAAGAAAAATGCTGATTCCCGCATACAAGGATATGGACCCCTATGACCTGCCCGAAGAGTTTTCTCACTTACAAGCACAGGATATGTCAAAACTTGGCTTTATGCAGGACCTTATTCGTGGCATCAAGAAAATTGTTGAAGCCGCCCCCGCAAAACAAACCGTTGTAAAAGAGGCGGTATTTTCTAATGAATCGATTAATGGTAATGTAACGGCTCTTCTTAAAAGAGGTTATATGGCTCTTGAAGACGGTGAATGGAGCAAGGCTGATGATTTCTTCGAACAATGCCTTAACCAAAACGCTGAACTTGCCGAAGCATATCTCGGTAAATTGATGGCTGAGTTACAGGTAAGAATTCAAGATGAACTTAAAGATTGCGAACAACCTTTTGACGACAAAAGCAACTATCAAAAAACAGTTCGCTTTGCGGACAATAAGATAAAAACATTTTTATCAGATACTATCAATTCTATTAACGAGCGTAATGAGAATACAAGGTTGGAAAGCATCTATAACATAGCCTGCAATCTAATGGAGCATAAGCAAGAAGAGGCGTACAAAGAAGCTGCAACTCACTTTAAAAGCATTAGTGGGTATAAAGATGCTGACACTCTTGCAGATGAGTGCAGCGGAAAAGCCGAGATTGCTCGTAAAGATAGAATTTACAAAAGTGCTTGCGACATCATAAATGATAATCATACTTGGTATGGCAAGAAAGCTGACACAAAGACTTACGAAGAAACACTGGTTCAACTCCAGTCACTAAATGGTTGGAAAGATTCCGAAGAAAAAATTCAATTGTGTAAAAAGAAAATTGAAGAACTTAAAGAGCAGTTAGAAAAAGAAAGAATTGCAAAAGAGCAAGAAGAGTTAGAGAAAAAACAACTAAAGGAGCTTGAACGCATAAAAGCAGAAAAGCGCAAAAAACTCATAAAGAAAATCGCTATTATAACAACGCCTGTTGCGTGTACGGTTATTGCGTTCATTATTATTTTAAACTCCGTTATCATACCCAGCAATAAATATAATGATGCAGTTGCGCTGATAGATGAGGGTAAGTATAAAGAGGCTGTTGTATTGTTGCAAGAAGCTAATGGCTATAAAGATTCTGCAGAAAAGCTTAGATTGTTGAACGAAATCCTGAATCCAAAGTTTATAGATGCAGGAAGTGACCATACAGTAGCACTTAAAGCAGATGGAACAGTTGTTGCAACAGAATATGCAGGTAGCTTAGATTTATACTTTGGACAGTGCGATGTTACTGGCTGGAAAGATGTTGTTGCAGTAAGCACTGGAGAATACCACACAGTTGGTCTTAAATCTGATGGTACTGTTGTTGCGACTGGACTCAACAATGAAGGTCAGTGCGATGTCGGCGATTGGAAAGATATAATCGCAGTAAGCGCAGGTAACAGGCACACAGTTGGTTTGAAGTCTAATGGTACAGTTGTAGCGACGGGCGACAACAATTATGGACAGCGCAATGTTAGTAATTGGAAAGATATAATCGCAGTAAGCGCAGGTAACAGGCACACAGTTGGTTTGAAGTCTAATGGTACAGTTGTAGCGACAGAATATACAGGTGACTACGATTACTACCGTGGACAGTGCGATGTTACTGGCTGGAAAGATGTTGTTGCAGTAAGCACAGGAGAATACCACACAGTTGGTCTTAAATCTGATGGTACTGTTGTTGCGGCTGGATATAACGATGACGGACAGTGCGATATTGAAGGTTGGAAAGATATTGTTGCAATAAGCGCAGGAGATTACCACACGGTTGGTCTTAAATCTGACGGTACTGTAGTGGCAACGCAATGTAAAGATGACTTCGACCAATATGGACAATGCGATGTTACTGGCTGGAAAGATATTATTGCAGTAAGCACAGGAGAATACCACACGGTTGGTCTAAAGTCTGATGGTACAGTTATAGCGACAGAGTATACAGGAAGCTGGGATTACGGGATGTGCGATGTTAAAGATTGGAAAAACATAAAAGTTCCACAAAGTTTTAAGAAATAATAGATAACTTTAATTCAAGGAGGACATGAAAATGGCAAAGATAGCAGACATAATTAAATATGAAGGTGACAATAGCACCTTTATTTGGAAACATCCTTGTGAGGATTTTAATTACCTCACACAGTTGATTGTTCACGAGAGTCAGGAAGCAATCTTCTTTATGAACGGTCAGGCACTTGATATGTTCGGTGCTGGTCGCTACACTCTCGAAACACAGAACATCCCGCTTATCGGCAAGGTGCTTAACAAAGCAACCGACGATAAGACCCCTTTCCATTGTGAAGTCTATTTTATCAACAAGACCGAGCAGATGAATATTAAATGGGGTACCGACTCCCGTGTTCAGTACATAGAACCTACTTACGGTTTCCCGCTTTCTATCGGTGCATCTGGTGAGATGTCTCTCCGTGCCGAAGATAGCAGAAAACTTCTTCTAAAACTGGTTGGTACAGAAAGTTATCTTGGACAACAACAGTTGACCAACTACTTCCGTTCTTTCCTTATGACCCGTGTGAAGACCTACATCGCACAGGTTATGAAAACCAATAGCATTAACATCTTCGAGATTGACGAGAACCTCACTATGTTCTCTAATGCCATCAAGAACCTTCTTGTAGGCGATTTTGCAGACTATGGTGTAGCACTCGAACAGTTCTTTGTAACTACCATTGTTAAGCCAGATGGCGACAAACAATACGAGAAGTTCAAGGAACTTCACTTCCGTCAATATGCAGACATTGCGGAAGCAAAACTTCGTCAGCAGACTGAGATTATCAATGCTGAAACAGAGGCGCAGAAGACCGTTATCGACTCCAAAGCACAAGCAACCAAACGAGCACAGGAAGGATATACCTACCAGCAAGAGAGAGGTTTCGATGTTGCCGAACAGGTTGCCCAGAACGAAGCGGTTGGTGAGTTCACCAATATGGGTGTTGGTTTCGGAACAATGGCAGGTGTCGGCGGTGCCGTAGGTGGTATGGTCGGCGGAATGATGAATGATGCTATGGGGGCAGCAACTGCTCCTGTGACTCCAGCAACTCCAGCTGACAGTATGGCAGAGTTCAAGACTAAAGTCGAAAAGCTTACAATGATGAAGGACGCAGGAATGTTATCCGAAGAAGAGTTTAACACAATGAAAGCAAAACTGCTTTCCGAGATTATCTAAGAGGTGACAAAAATGAATGCAAAAAAATTATCTGTAAGTATATTTCTTATAATATTCATACTTTTTAGTGCTATTTCTGCGATTGTTTATGATAAGTCTGACAGTGTAGATATTATATGCTATGATGGTTCTTATGCAGAGGAATATGCGGAAAAACACAATCTTGATTGCGAGATAATTTCAGATTCCGATGCATATATAGGCATATTGAATCTTGAGAATTTCGATTACAACGATGATGGCACTATCGTTGCGTATAAAGGTGAAAGCGAAAAGATTGCTATTCCGACCGACATTGAAGGAATAGAAATCACTAAGGTTAATGAAAATGCATTTAAAAAAGCTAAAAACTTAAAGAGTATATATCTTCCTGAATCGGTTACTACTTTCGAGCCAAAGGCTCTCAAAAATGTTACGGTTTATATGTATGAAGATACTGATTTGTATAAGAAACTTTCTAAAGATGAAGACGTAAAGTTTAAAATCAAAACTATAGCCGACTCTTATTTTGTAGATTTTTATTCCTCTAATATCCCGTTCTCTTATAATAATATATCAGACAAGAGCGTTGAAATTAATCGTTACCATGCTTTCAACAAAACTGTTATAATTCCTGAAACTGTGGATGGAAAGATTGTTACCACAATTTCGTTTGATGCTTTAGAAGATGGTGTTGAAACAATGGTAATTCCAAAGAGTGTTACCAACATAAAAAGCGATTTGTATAGCAACCGTTATGACCTTACATTCCTTATCGGTATGATAATTGCTTTAGTAGGAACGGTTATTGCTGTGGCTTTTGTGCTTACTTTAAAGGTAGATACAAAAGAGAAGATGTTCTTAACCGTTTCGCAGTTCAGGACTGCATATATCGTTACTATTCTTTCTCTAATATTATCTGCTATTTATCTATTTGTAGCCATAGTTCCTGATTTGGTTGTTTATATAGGCGTTGTTTTAGTATATGGTTTTGCAATTATATCTATTATTAAAGCCAAGGTCGCCGTTTCTGTTGTTGCAGGTATCGATAAAAAGATAAAGGTTCAGACATTCTTTATTAAATCGCTTACCGTCGATGCAGAACATCTTATGAATACTTCCAAAACGGCGGAACTTAAAACACTTGCAAAAAAGGTTTACGAAGCAGTGCGATATTCTGACCCGATGTCCAATGCAGTACTTGTTGAAGTAGAAGAAAAAATTCAAAACGGATTCGTTGATTTTGAAAATGCTATTAACGGCGAAGATTTTGAACTTGCTTCTTCCACTGCCGATGAACTGCTTTCTCTTATTGATATCAGAAATAAGAAGTGCAAATTATTAAAATAATATAAGTAAAACTATTTCATTCCTAGGGGTAGAAAAATGTCAATTTTTAAATGTAAAATGTGCGGTGGCAGTCTTGAAATCATTGCTGGTTCAACAGTAGTTCAATGTGAGTATTGTGGCACGAAGCAAACTTTACCGAGACTGTCCGACGACCGAATATCAAACTTATATGACCG
>JAZOQV010000009.1:0-28529 GCA_045656265.1 Acutalibacteraceae bacterium
GCAAACCAGAACTGATAGTGACGCTTCAAGATCAGCATTACTTTGTCGCCTTTTTTAATACCAAGAGACTTGAAGTAATTCGCACACTGATTGGAAGCCTTCTGAATATCCTTGAAGGTGAATCTTCTCTCTGTCAGATCCCTTGCGATATGAAGCATCGCTAGCTTATTGGGTTCGCGGGTTGCAAGTTCATCGATCAAATCGAAAGCAAAATTAAATTTCTCGGTATTTTTAAACTGAATGGAGGTGGGAGTTCCCTTCTCATTCTCAACAACGTCGATGAAATTTTGATAAATACGGGGCTTGGTATCCTTCTTTTCGATGGTCCCGGAAGCGATTGCCTTAGGAGTAGTAAGTTCGGGAATCGGCTCACCGGTGGGATTCAGCACGATTGCATAGAACACACAATCCTCGCCTTGTACGGCAATCATACCGTGAGGCGCGGAGCTGTCGTAATAAATACTGTCACCGGGTCCGAGAATCTCTCTGTGCTCCCCGATCTGCACCATCAAATGACCTTCGATAACAATGTCGCACTCCTGACCGGAGTGAGTCGTCAATTCAATATCGCGATTTTGTGCCGCCTCGTCGTAACGAATTTTTACATACAAAGGTTCGGCGATACGATTGCGGAAGGAATACGCCATATTGTAATAGGTCATACCGTGTGCATCGGTAACCTCCTGACCTTCACCGTTTCTGGTCAAGGTGTAGGATTTCAGGTTCGGGCTATGACCCTCGATAATATCGGTTACGTTTACGTTAAGTGCCATTGCGCACCTATATATAAATGCAAAGTTAAGGTCGCTGTTACCTGCCTCGCACTCTTTATATTCTTCTATTGAAACGGCAGTTTTTTCTGCCATTTCGGCAGGGGTTAGCCCCTCTATCTCGCGAAGTTCGCGGATACGGGCGGCCATTTCTTTAATTTTGTAATCAAGCCCTGTCATTTGTTCCATCATATACCTATCCTTTCGGGGACGAAAAAAGCACCCGTCCCAAAGCTTATGACTTTGAGACGAGCGCGCTAATTAGCTTTACACCCGCGGTACCACTCAAATTGCAGTAATACTGCCACTCTTGGAGTCTATCAACCCCTATGCCTTTACGCAGCAATCACGAGGAGGTTCTACTTGCCTTAATTAAGGCTTTCTTCCGCCCGACTCTGAAGCTACATACGTAACACCCTTGACCTACGGCTTGCACCAACCACCGCTTCTCTGAAAGGTTTAATGTTACGAACTCTTCGTCAACGCCTTTACCTAAAGTAGTATATCATAACTTTGATACTATGTCAATATATAAAATTAAATGTAGAATTACAGTTTATTACGCTGTATTTTACCGCTTATAGTCTTTGGTAATTCGTCCTTGAAAACAACAATACGCGGGTATTTATAAGGCGCGGTATGTTGCTTTACGTAGTTCTGAATTTCCTTCTTAAGTTCCTCGGTAGGTTCAGTACCTTTTACAAGCACAATACTTGCTTTTACTACCTGACCGCGAACCTCGTCCGGTGCGGCTGAAACGCCACACTCTAATACATAAGGAAGTTCCATAATAACGCTTTCTATCTCGAAAGGTCCTATGCGGTAACCAGAAGACTTGATAACGTCGTCTACCCTACCTACATACCAGAAGAAACCATCTTCATCACGCCAAGCGGTATCGCCTGTGTGGTAATAACCGTCATACCATACCTCGTCGGTCTTTTCTTGGTTTTTATAGTAACCCGAGAAAAGTCCACAAGGAACTTTTTCGGAGGTTTTTACAACGATTTCGCCCGTCTCACCGTCTGCCACGGGATTACCGTCGAGGTCTAATATATCAACATCGTAAAGTGGTGTAGGTTTACCCATAGAGCCAAGTTTGTGTGGGTTACCCATTAAGTTTGCAATAACCAAGGTTAACTCGGTTTGACCGAAGCCTTCCATTATCTGCAAGCCTGTTGCTTTTTCGAACTGTTTATAAACCTCGGGGTTTAGTGCCTCGCCGGCGGTGGTCATGTGCCTTATAGATGAGAGGTCATACTTTGAGATATCCTCTTTAACCATCATTCTAAGCATTGTGGGTGGTGCGCAGAAGGTGATTATATTATATTTTGCAAACATTGGTAATATATCTGCGGCATCAAAGCGGTCAAAGTCGTAAGTAAAGACTGCACCCTCGGCTAGCCACTGACCATAGAGTTTACCCCAAAGGGCTTTACCCCAACCGGTTTCTGAAATGGTAAAGTGCAAGCCATCTTCGCTAACGCCGTGCCAATACTTTGCAGTTATATAATGGCCTAGTGCATACTTATAACTGTGGGCAGCAATTTTTGGATAGCCTGTTGTACCCGAAGTAAAGAACATAAGCATAAGGTCGTTGCCGCAAGCGCTATCCTCGGTGCGATAGTAGTGAGCGCTATATAGAGGGAACTCCTCATCAAAATTATGCCAACCATCGCGAGTGCCACCAACCATAATCTTGGTTTTAAGCGACGGGCTGTTCTTTTCGGCTAAATCTATCTGATTTGAAACGTCGCCATCGGCAGTACATACAACTGCGCTGACATCGGCAGCGTTAAAACGATAATCCAGGTCATGCTCTTGCAAAAGATTTGTAGCAGGTATTGCAACTGCGCCAAGTTTATGGAGTGCTAAAATAGCATACCAGAACTGATAGTGGCGCTTTAAGATAAGCATTACTCTATCGCCTTTTTTGATTCCGAGCGATTTAAAGTAGTTAGCACATTGATTTGATGCACGCTTCATATCGTTAAAGGAAATTCTGCGTTCTACCTTGTTTTTATCAATATGTAGCATCGCAAGTTTATCAGGTTCTTTCTTTGCGATTTCATCAACTATATCAAAAGCGAAGTTGAACTTATCCTCGTTTTTAAAATCGATTTTCTGCAGAACACCCTTGTCGTCTTCTTCGCAAGTGATAAATTTCGAGGAAACAAGTTGTGCCTTAGTAGCGTTTGCAGTAACCAATGTTTCTCTTATAACATCTTCATCTTCATTTTCGCCAGGCAAAACAACTGCAACGAAAAGACAATCTTCTCCGCCAACTGCAACCATACCATGAGGGGTTGAACTGTTATAATAAATACTGTCGCCCGCCTCTAAAAACTCTACGTTATCGCCAACCTGAACTTTAAGTTTACCACTCATAACAAAGTCAAATTCCTGACCCGAGTGCTTGGCTAAATGTATTGGTTTGTTTTGAAGTTCTTCGTTATATTCGTATTTAACCCAATAGGGTTCTGCAATTTTTCTTCTAAAAAGTGGGGCTAAGTTTTTAATGCTGATACCCTCTTCTTTAGCGGTTTCTTGCCCCTGACCTTTTCTGGTAATTGTATAGGAAGACAGATTTGCGCTTTTTCCTTCTAATAGGTCGGTAATGCCTATGCCGAACACCAAAGCGCACTTATGTATAAATGTAAACGGGAAATCCAATTTTCCTTCTTCGTAGTTCGTGTACTCTTCAATACTTACTTCGGTTTTCTCTGCCATTTCGGCAATAGACAACGAAAAAATCTCGCGCATCTCGCGAATACGCGAGGCAACCTCCATAAGTTTTTGGGTTTCTACAGTAGCCATTTACTTTTCCTCCTTAATATATGACTATTTTGTGAGGGATAAACAAAAAACGCCCATCCCAAAGAAAACTTTGAGACGGGCGTGCAATACACATCCGCGGTACCACTCAAATTGCAGTTTAAACTGCCACCTCTTGAGGTCTATCAACCTCTATGCATTTACGCAGCAATCACGGGAGGAATTAGTTACAGGTAACCCTGCGTTCATACCCCCGGCTCAGAAGTGATAGGCATTTTAGAATACCAACTATCGGTTTACACCAACCACCGACTCTCTTAAAATCAATACCCTAAGCCGTCTTCGTCACAGCCTTTATTGTTTGAAATTATACCATAATAAAACTACTCTTGTCAACATAAATTTTGCAAAAACATTATACTCTACAAAAACCTCTATTTATACACTTTTAACAAAAACCTTGCTCTATACTATTCTTTAAAATTTTCACGTAGTTTCTCTAACGCTTTTTTCTCTATTCTTGATACATAAGAACGGGATATGTGTAATCGCTTTGCCACCTCTCGTTGCGGCATTTCGCTGTACCCAAAAAGCCCGTAGCGCATATATATTATTTTTTGCTCTCGCGGAGTTAACTCACTTTTAAGCAATTCGTGTAATCGCTCTATTTTAAGTTTTAAATCTACATCATCTATAATATCAACGTTATCGGCTAGTATATCTCCAAGAGTAAGCGAATTTCCATCGGAATCGGTATCTATCGGGTCGCTTATGTGAACGTCTTGCGCAGTCTTTTTAAGACCTCTGAAACACATTAAAATTTCATTTTCAATGCAGCGCGAGGCGTATGTTGCAAGTTTTATTCCCTTGTTACCCTTATAGGTAGAAACCGCCTTTATAAGCCCCACTGTACCAATAGATATTAAGTCTTCTTGCTCTATATTACTGTTTGAATATTTCTTTACTATGTGCGCTACAAGTCTTAAATTATGCTCTATTAACTTTGTTCTTGCCTCCTCGTCCCCTGCGAACATTTTTTCTATGCACTCTGCCTCTGCTCTTTTTGAAAGCGGCGGCGGAAACTGACCGCTGCTGCTTACGTGCAATACCATATACATAATGTGCGACATTGCCGATAAAATAAGTTCTAAAAACATTTAATTTCACCCCAAAAAAATATACGCCTAAACTTGCTTGACCTATGCCAAAAAACAAAATACCCTTTACAAATCGCCAAAATGTAGTAAAATATAAGCAGTGGTTAATTGATTTTTTAATTTACGGGTGAAACGAAATGAGAAAATTTATTTCTACCGCGCTTGCCGCTTTGGCCGTTATCAGTATCGGTGTTGCAATATATATGTATGTTGCTGGTAGTGCCGCAGGTAAAACCATAACTGAATATGAAAAGGTTACTACCTACAAACTTCGCGAACCTAGCACGAGATACAAATTTAAAACCGTTGACAAAAGTTATTTTGACGATGCTTTGTTTATTGGCGATTCGCGCACAGTAGGTTTGCACCGCTATGCAGAACTTTATAATGCCGACTTTTTAGCCGAGGTTGGAGGCACTATTCAAGGAGTATACGGTGTTACCTGTGCAGATGAAAACGGTTACTACTCTCTAATGGACCTACTGCAAAACCGCACATACGGCAAGGTTTATATTATGTTCGGTGTTAACGAAATTGCAGGCGACCTTAATGCAAACGCAGAGGCTTTCTCGCAGTTGGTAGACACAGTTAAAGAGAACCAACCTAATGCTATTATTTATATTTGCGCCAATCTGCACGTAGCTGAAAGTTACACATATTACAATCCTTATTGCAACAACGAAAGGCTTGATACCTATAACAATATGTTATCTGAACTTGCAGATGGCAAAACAACCTTTTATATAGACATTAACGAGGTTTACGATGATGATAATGGCAATCTAGCACCTGAATTTACAGGCGACGGTATACACCTTTACGAAGCCGCTTATCCAATTTGGGCATCATGGCTATGTGCCCGCGCAATAGATAGATAAAAGGATTTTTATTATGCATCTAATATTAACCTCTTGCGATTTTAGCAACGAAAATTCGCGAAAAATAATTTTTGACAACTTAAAAATGCCGGTAGACAAATGCAGGATTTTGTTTATTCCTAACGAGCGTGCAAGAAGAAATGCAATTTTATCGGATAAGTTTTATTTACACCTAATGCAATACGGATTTTTACGTGAAAACATTTACGTGCTTGACTACTATGATGCCGAAAAATTTGCGAACCTTGATATAGACGCCATTTTTGTTGGTGGTGGCAACACTTTCGGTACATTTTATAGAATAAAAAAGCACGGCTTTTTAGAGCCGCTTAAAAGATATATCGAATCGGGTGTTACCTACATTGGTGGTAGCGCAGGGGTGCACATTGTATCCCGCAGTACAAAGCATGTTCTTCCCTACGACCCTGACCGAAACAACACCCAAGATTATACCGCATTGGGATATTTTGATGGAATTATTATTTGTCATTTTTCCGAAAGCCGTCAAGCCCATTATGAAGAACTTAAACGTATGGGCGAATATAATGTTTATACCCTTACAAACGACGAGGCAATTGTTATTGATGAATAAACTTCAGCAACCGCAAAAGCGGTTGCTTTTTTGCAAAATATACTTGTTTATACATATAATAAGTGGTATAATAAAGAATTAAAGAAGGTGGTTAAAATAAGTTCAAATATTTTTGGTGCGGTCGTTGTTTTTTTTATAGGAACGTTAATCGCCCTTGCGAACTATTCTTTATCTAAACATATGCTTAAAAAGAAACCGCAATTTTTCGCTACAACCCACGTGTTGCGACAGGTTTTAGTGGTTGCCTACTTGGTAGTAATCTACTGCTTTGGCGGTTACACACCCTATAACATTACCTGGCTGCTTGTTGGCGGTTGTCTTGGCGTTACACTACCTACTTTTTATTTTACCTTTAAACTGGTAAAAATTAACGATAAAAAGGAGGATGATACTAATGGGTGAAGGCTCAAAGGTTATATTTAGCCTTTTTGGAATTCTTGACGTTACGGGCGAAGTAGTTACAATGTGGATAATACTTGCCATTACAGCCATTATCTCCTTAATAATAAAACTTAACCTAAAAGAAAAACCCGGTAGGTTTCAAAATATGATTGAAACGGGCGTAGAGTGGCTTGATAACTTCTTTAGAGACCTGCTTGGGAAAAAGAAATCTCGCCAATATTTCACCTTTTTGGCATCGCTTTTTATTTTTATAATCTTTGCTAACTATTCGGGGCTGTTCCCCGGCGTTGGTCTTACAGATTACGTTAAAGCGCCTACCGCCTCGCTTTCGGTAACCGCGGGGCTCGGTGTAGTTACCTTTATATTTTTGCAAGTAGCAGGATTAAAGTGCGGTGTTAAACATTACTTCAAGCGTTTTGTTAGCCCAATGTTCTTTATGCTACCGCTACTGCTTTTAGACGAGTTTATAAAACCCGCATCTTTGGCACTGCGTCTTTTTGGTAACGTATTTGGCGAAGAAATGGTTACCGAAGAACTTTACCACATTTTCCCTGTTGGTGTACCCGTTGTTATGATGGCGCTATCTATTCTTTTCTGCGCTTTGCAAGCACTGGTATTTACAATGCTTACCTCTATCTATTTAGACGAGGTAACCGAAATAGAATAATTTAATTTTAAAGGAGTAATAAATTATGTCATCACCAATTATTGCTATCGCTGCAGCTCTTGCTATCGCTGTAAGTACACTAGGTCCTGCTATCGCTCAGGGTATGACTGCTAAAAGCGCTATGGAAAGCATAGCACGTCAACCTGATGCTGCAAAGGACATTCGTTCTACCTTAATTATTTCACTTGCGCTTATGGAGGCTCTTACCATTTACGGTTTGCTTATAGCCTTTATGCTTGTTGCAAAGATTTAACGCTATGACCATACAGTTATCTGTTACGGTTTGGACCGTTATCTGCTTTTTGCTTTTAATGTTAATACTTAACAATCTGCTTTTTAAGCCTATCTTAAAACTTATGGATAAGCGCAAAGAGCGGATTGATAATGCTGCAAAAAAACTTGCAGAAATAGAAAAGATTGAAGCAGAACATTCCGCACTTGTAGAGCAAAAGAATATAGAATTCGAAAAAGAACAACGCTTAATACTCAAGGCCGAACTTAACCGTGCAAGAGAAGATAGCGTCGAACATTTCGAGCGTGCTAAACAAGAACGTTTAGACGCGATTGAGGCTTGCCAAGAACTAACCGAAAGGCAACACAATGAAATACTTGAAATTTTAAGTGTTCATACTATGGACCTTGCGCGTTCTTTTGCTGATAGCATTGTAAAGGAGTAAATTATGGAATTACATTACGTGCTTATAAATTTCCTTATACTTGCTTTACTGATATTTTTATTTTTCAGAAAACTTATAGTTAATATTTTTTCTAAAAGGCGCCAAAGAATTTTGGAAGATATAAAAAAGGCAGAAGAGATAGAAAATATGCCTATGCCAAAATTCAGCGAGCCCAAATTTGCCTCGCCCGAAATCAGTAACACTCCAGAACTAACAGCCCTTAACGAAAGTGTTAAAGAAAAGGTGCAAACCATTAAAGATTTTGGTGTGCGCGAGTGTAACGAGATACACCGCACTATGATTGAAAAAACTAAAAAGCAATTTTTTAAAACTATGGAAAACGGCGTTGCCGAGGTATTTTCAAAAGAGCCTTATCTTTCTAAGATTCGTGCTAAAGAATCCGCGCAGATTGATGAAATTCTTGGCATGATAAAATTAACACCCGGTGATAAGTCTTATCTAAGACGTCACGACGTGCTTTACGTTACACTGACGTCCGCTTTCCCGTTAGAGCAAGAATTAGTCGATAAAGTAGATAAAGCAACAACCGAACTACTTAACACGGTAAATGGTAAAACTTCGCTTTGGGTTAAGGTTGACCCTACCCTTATTGGCGGACTTATGCTTCGTATAGGAGATACCGTTTATGACGGAACTGTAAGAGAAGAACTTTACCATTTTGAAAGCCATATAACAAAAGAGCCTATCACTTTTGACGAGGCTGCAAAAGAGGTTTATGCTGAGTTTAAACACAATGCAGAAACAATGGTGCCGAAAATTCACACCTACCAATTAGGTCGTGTTTTGCAGATTTCCGACGGCGTTTGTTGGATGGACGGACTTGCTGACATTATGTACGGCGAGGTTATTGAGTTTGACTGTGGCGAGCGCGGTATGATTCTAGACATTCAACCCGAGCGTATTGGTTGCGTTGTTTTTGGCGAGTACGAAAGCATTGAAAGTGGTAGTCGCGTAAGAAGGGTAGGCAGAATTGCTTCCGTTCCCGTTGGCGAAACCTTACTTGGTAGGGTCGTTGATGCGGTTGGTAACCCAATAGATGGTGAAGGGCACCTATACTTTAACGAAAAAAGGCCTATTGAATTTCACGCCCCCGCTATTCTCGACCGCGCGCCCGTTTGTGAGCCACTACACACAGGTATCAAGGCTATTGACGCGCTGGTACCTCTTGGCAAAGGTCAACGCGAACTTATTATTGGCGACAGACAAACAGGCAAATCCGCTATTGCTATTGATGCGATTATCAACCAAAAAGGCAAAGGCACTGTTTGTATTTACGTTGCAATAGGTCAAAAGGAAACTACTATTTCCGAAATAAAAGAAAAACTAGAACACTACGGCGCTATGGAATATACCACAATTGTTGCGGCTACCGCTTCGGGCTCTGCCGCAACCCAATACATTGCGCCTTTCTCGGGTACTGCTATGGCAGAGTACTTTATGTATAGCGGGCGCGACGTGCTTATTGTATACGACGACCTCTCTAAACATGCTGTTGCATACCGTGAACTTTCACTTCTTTTACATCGTCCTTCCGGTAGAGAAGCATATCCCGGCGATATTTTCTATTTGCATTCTAGACTTTTAGAGCGTTCTGCACACCTTTCAGAAGAACTTGGTGGTGGCTCTATTACCGCTATTCCTATAATCGAAACTCTGGCGGGCGATATTTCTGCCTACATTCCAACCAACGTTATTTCTATAACCGACGGACAGATTTTCTTGGAAAGCGAATTGTTCTACGAAGGTCAGCGTCCTGCAATCAACGTTGGTCTTTCGGTTTCGCGTGTTGGCGGTGCCGCACAAACAAAACTTATGAAACAGGTGTCTTCTAGCCTTAGAACTCGCCTTGCTCAATATCGCGAACTTGCCGACTTTACACAAATCGGTACTGATGTTGACGACGCTACAAGAAAAACACTTTCTTCGGGCGCACACCTTATGGCAGCCTTAAAACAAGGTAGATACGAGCCGCTTGATAACTGGAAACAAACACTGCTTTTGTTTGCAGTTGCCGAAGGTTATGCCGATTCTTTGGATATTGATGCAGTTACCGATTTTGAAAGGGATATATTCCCCTTCTTTGAGGATAATTACGTATCTATCGTAGAAACCTTAAAAACAGGACGAAAATTGAGTGCAAACGAATTAGATGAAATACGTCAAGCTGTTGGCGAATTCATAAAGAGGTACTAAAAATGCCCGCAGTACAAAATTTAAAGAAACATTTGCGCGGTATTCGTTCTACAAAAAAACTAACCAAAGCGATGAAAACCGTTTCAACCGTTAAGTTTTCAAAACTCAACACTATTTATAGCAGTTATTCAAGTTACAGTAAAGAGTGCCAATCGCTTCTTTCAAGATACGGCAAAGACCTTTTAAATCCTCTGGGCAAAGAAGACCATTTTGCACCTGAGGCGTTTGTTGTAATTGCCGCCAACAAGGGAATGTGCGGCAGTTTTAATGCCGAACTTTTATCTTTTGCAAAAAAACTAATTGACGATAATCCAAATCATTTGGTTATCGCTTGCGGCAAAAAAGCCATAAACTACTTTAGCGCAAAAAAAGTTGATGTTTTTAAAGAATATATCTTTGATGATATTCCAACCTATGAAGAAAGCGATGCTCTTTTAAAAAATTTGGTTGAACTAAGAAAACAGGGTGAAATATCAAAGGTGCATATTATATACCAAAAATATATCAATATGATGTATCAAAAGCCCGGTATATTTGAACTTTTTAGCGTTAACGAGGAAATGAATTTAGATAATTCACTTGTTATTCCCGATGTTGAAACCATAATTTCTAAAACCGCTAAAAACGTATTTAGTTCTATTCTTTACGAACTGGTTTTAGAAACTGCAATCGGCGCGCAGGCGGCAACCCTTATGACTATGCGCAAGGCATACGATACCGCAAGCGAGAAATGCGCCGAATTAGAATCCCAAATAAACAGACTAAGGCAAAGCGCGGTAACTGCAGACGTTATTGAAACCGCGGAACACTATTAAAAGGAGGAAGCCAAATGGCAAAAGGCTCTGTTGGAATGGTCCAAAGAATAACAGGACCCGTTGTAGATATTTCTTTCGACTGCCTTGATTTACCCGACATTACCCACGCGGTTACTATTGAGCATGGCGGTGAAACCTTTGTGCTTGAAGTATGCCAACATTTAGGTAACGGCGAGGTTAGGTGTATTTCTATGCACTCTACCGACGGAATGTCGCGCGGACTTACCGCGATTGATACAGGCGCACCCATTTCGGTTTCTGTTGGCACCGAGACACTTGGTAGAATGGTTAACGTTATTGGCGAACCTATTGATAAAAAAGAACCCATCAACACCAATAAAAAATGGCCTATACATCACCCTGCCCCAAAATTTGCAGATATAGTTCCTTCAACTGAAGTTTTAGAAACAGGCATCAAGGTTATTGACCTTATGACACCTTACGTTAAAGGCGGTAAAATTGGTCTCTTTGGTGGCGCGGGCGTTGGTAAAACCGTGCTTATTATGGAACTTATCCGTAACGTTGCTTTCGAACACGACGGTTACTCTGTTTTTGCGGGCGTTGGCGAGCGTTCGCGTGAGGGTAACGACCTTTATAATGAAATGATGCAATCGGGTGTTTTGGATAAAACTGCGCTTGTTTTCGGTCAGATGAACGAAACAGCAGGCGCAAGACTTCGCGTGCCACTCGTTGGTCTTACAATGGCAGAGTATTTCCGTGAAGAAACACACAAGGATTCACTTTTATTTATTGATAATATTTTCCGTTTCACACAAGCAGGTTCAGAGGTTTCTGCACTTTTAGGCAGACCTCCCTCTGCGGTTGGTTATCAACCTACACTCGCTAGTGAAATGGGTAAATTACAAGAAAGAATCGTTTCAACCGGTAACGGTTCAATTACATCGGTTCAGGCGGTATACGTGCCTGCCGATGACCTTACCGACCCTGCCCCCGCTACTACATTCTCTCACCTTGACGCAACCACAGTTCTTTCGCGTAAAATCGTTGAACTAGGTATATATCCCGCAGTTGACCCACTGCAATCATCTTCAAGAATGTTAACCCAAGACGTTGTTGGCGACAGACATTATCGCACCGCAAAAGAGGTACAACGCGTTCTGCAAAAATATGGAGAACTACTTGATATTATTGCAATTTTAGGTATGGAAGAACTATCCGCAGAGGATAAAATTACCGTTAAACGTGCTAGAAGAATACAAAGATTTTTAAGCCAGCCCTTCCACGTTGCCGAAAGTTTTACAGGCACGAAAGGCGCCTACGTTCCTTTGCAAAAAACCATAGAGGGCGTTGAAGAAATTCTCGGCGGTAGTATGGACGAAATTCCAGAGCAACACTTTTTAATGTGTGGCGATATTAACGAGGTTTATAAAAAGGCGAAGGATGAAATATAATGGATAGGCTAACTCTTAAAATCGTTACCCCTAGCGGTTCCGTATCCCCTATACATTGCGACTCGATACATCTTACAGTTCACGACGATAAAAACGGCAGAGGCGGCGGTAGTTATGGTATAAGGGCAGGAGAAATTAAAACTCTTTTTGCAGTTGATAACGGCCCACTTACCGCCTACCACGAGGGAAATGTGATTTTTAGTTGTAAACTTCAAAATGGCTTTGCAACCGTAATCGACAACCTAATAACAGTTACGGTTGAGGGTATCAGCGATATAACAAAATAAAAAGAAAGTGTATGAAGTCATCTTCATACACTTTTATTTTTTCTAAAATTTAAGTAATCTTCTAGAATAATCGTTGCGGCGACAGAGTCTACAACGTTTTTACGTTTTTTGGTTTCTATGCCGTTCATTTGCAAACTTATATGGGCGGAAATTGTGGTGCATCGCTCGTCCCAAAGTTCTATGGGCAGGTCGGTTAATTTCTTTAATTCCTCAACTGCTAAGTGGCTTTCTTCTGCTTTAAACCCCTCGCTACCATCCATATTTTTTGGCAAACCTATAACAATCATTTCTGCCTTTTCTTCTTTGGCTTTTTCGGCGATTGCTACATATAGTTTTTCCCTATTATACTCTTTAATAATGCCACGTGGGAAAGCAAAGGTTTCACTTTTATCGCTTACTGCAAGGCCGGTTCTAGCATTACCTAAATCCACCGCTAAAATTACCATTACCCTGCCCCCTTACTTAACCCAAGCCGACACGGGCTCTGCCAATGCATCTGCACTTAGGTGTGAAATATCGTTCTCAAACTCTAAATAAAACTCGCCGTTTTCGTACACAATATAGTTTATTCCGGTGTTGTCGCACCAATCAACCTCTTTTATTCCGTTAGGTCCAAAGCCCTTTACAACGCGAATAAGGTTTCGAATTGCACATCCGTGGCTAGCAATAGCAATAGTGCTATCGGGATTTTGTTCGGCGACACGAGTGAGTGCCGAAAACACCCTTTTTGCTACCTCGCGCATAGTTTCGCCACCCTCTACGTAAAACTTATCGGGTTCCGTAAGCCAAGAAGCTGTTTGCTCATCTGTCATATCGCTAACTGGTCTGCCATCTAAAACGCCAAGGTTAATTTCTATAAAATCTTTTTCCTCAATAAGTGGTGCGCCGCTATATTTATTTATAGCCTCTGCGGTCTTTTTTGCCCTTAAAAGTGGGCTTGTATAAACCTTATCAAGTTTTATGTCTTTAAAATATTCACTAAGGCATTTTAATTGCAGTTCGCCTTTCTCGCTTATATCAACGTCGCTATGTCCTGCAAAAGAATGCAACAAGTTTCCCATTGATTCACAATGCCTTACAACGTAAATTTTCGTCAATCTATTCACTCCATAACTATTCTTAGTTAATTATAGTTGAATTCTTATTAAAATGCAACGATTTTTTATTGATATTTGTTTTTAAAAAGGTTATACTTACTTTATGAATATTATCATATAAGAAGGCAGATAATTATGGTATACACTGTTACTCTTAATCCATCGCTAGACTACAATGCAAATGTGGATACAACTAATCCCGGTAAAACCAACCGCACTTTCGGAGAATATATTGTTCCGGGCGGCAAGGGACTTAATGTTTCTATAATACTTGCAAGGCTAGGTATAGAAAGTACAGCTTTTGGTTTTTGCGCAGGTTTTACAGGTGAAGAACTTAAAAATCTTATGGCAAATCAAGGTTGCAACTGCGATTTTATAACCGTTAACAGCGGCTTTACAAGAATCAACGTTAAGTTGGTATCTTCCGAAGTAACCGAATATAACGGCAGCGGTATAACACTTGGCGAAGAAGATATCGATAGTCTTAAAAATAAAATTGCAAAATTAACCCCCGGCGATACTCTTGTGCTTTCGGGTAGCATACCAAAAGGAATTGATGAAGGTGTTTACGCTATACTTAGCAAATCTGCTCCAAAAGGCGTTAAGGTTATTATAGACACTACTGGCGAGCCACTAAAACACGCACTCCCTTGTAATCCATTCTTAATTAAGCCAAATATTGATGAATTGAGCGAGTTTTTCGGCACCGAGATAGAAAACTCGGAAGATATTGTAAAGTATGCAAAAACGCTGCAAAACATGGGCGCGCAAAACGTGCTTGTTTCTTTGGGAGAAAAGGGTGCGGTACTTGTAACAAGTTCAGGTAAAGAGTTTTACTGTGATACCCCTGCAGGCAATTTTCAAAACAGTGTGGGCGCAGGCGATTCTATGGTTGCAGGCTTTATATGTGAATATTCTAAGTCTGAAAATATGGGCAAAGCATTGAAATTCTCGGTGGCTTCGGGTAGCGCAACCGCCTATTCGACTTGGCTTGCAGAAAGCGAAAGCATTTTAAAACTATACGAAATAATGTAAACGAAGGTGTCTTATATTGAAAATTCTTTTTTACGATACAAATCAGTACGACCGCGATTCTTTTGACGAAATCCTACCAAAATACCCTAATATCACTATCGATTATTTAAAAACTGATATTTCTAAAAGAACTGCAAGTCTCTCTAAAGGTTACGATGCAGTTTGCTTATTCGTTGCATCTGAGGCTAGCAAACAAATTCTTGATATTTTAAAAGACTGCGGTGTAAAACTTATACTCTTACGCTGCGCAGGTTTTAACAATGTTGACCTTGATGCCGCCGCTGAGAATGGCATTACGGTTATGCGTGTGCCCGGGTACTCTCCCGAAGCGGTTGCAGAACATGCGCTAGCGCTTGCTTTCGCAGTAAATCGCAAAATCCACAAGGCATATATCAAAGTGCGAGAAAATAATTTTAGTCTAATCGGTTTAACAGGACTTAATTTCTATGGCAAAACCGCAGGCGTTGTTGGTACAGGTAAAATCGGTGCCGCTTTTTGCCGTGCAGTTAACGGCCTTGGTATGAAGGTTATTGCCTATGATAAATACGAAAACCCCGATTTGCCTTTTGTAGAATATGTTTCTATGGACAGGCTTTTAAAAGAAAGCGACTTAATTTCGCTACACTGCCCTTTAACCGAAGAAACCTATCACTTAATTGATTTGAAAGCGATAGAAAAAATGAAGAAAAATGTTATACTTGTAAACACATCTCGCGGTGCTCTTATCAGTACTGAAGACCTTATAAAAGGTATAAGAATGCATAAGTTTGCAGGTGTTGGTCTTGACGTTTACGAAGAAGAACAAGAAAACGTTTTTGAAAACCGCGAGGACGATATACTTGAAACCTCGATTACTGCAAGGCTTCTGTCTTTCCCAAACGTAATTGTAACTTCGCATCAAGGCTTTTTAACCAAAGAGGCGCTTGAAGCAATTAGCGAAACCACTTTGCAAAACGCTGAAAGTTTTGAAAATGGCAATCTTATAAGCAGTAATGTAGTTAGCAACTAATTTTCGAAGCATCCAACGAAAATGTTGGGTGCTTTTTTATTAGTTTTCAACAAAAGTGCTTGATTATTAAAAACCGCTATGCTATACTTGTCTTGTGCCAAATACAGCGAAATATATGCGGATGTGGCGAAATTGGCAAACGCGCTAGATTCAGGTTCTAGTGGTAGAAATACTTTGTGGGTTCAAGTCCCGTCATCCGCACCATGTTGAATGTTCATAACGGACTTGGCCGTTATGAACATTCTTTTTTATGCACATCAGTATTTTCTATGTATCGGAGCAGGGTATCCTGCTCCTTTTTTTGTTATGCTGTTATCGCCTTTGGTATATACGAAACCGAGACTCCTTGCCTTATATCCTTTGTGATTCCTTGATTTAAAGCCATTTCCGGAATATCTATATATCCTACGAATCGGTAGAATATCACAATTCGTTGGGTTTTATATTTTCCTTCGCCTTGGGTTTCGTGTACTTCAATGTGGTCAATAAGCTCTCGAACGAGCGGTGCCGTTATGGTTTTCATCTCCATAAATTTCTCGATTGCCGATAAAAACATCTCTTTATGGAAAACCATCTTGTCCAACTTGTCGAGGCGGATTTTGTAATTAAAGATTTTCTTTTTAAGTTCTTCTTTTTCGTTTTCGTATTTGTGCGACAGTTCCATAAAGAATGAATCTGTGACTTTACCCGACACATTGTCTTCATATAACCTCTCGTAAAGCGTATCAATCTTTTGGATTCTTGCTTTACTTTGGTCGATGGTTTGCTTCGCGTTTTTCTGTTCGTCGAGCATAAATTGCGTTTTGAAGTTTTTCTTCAACTTCTAAATATTTAGGTAGTTGTGCTTTGATTGGTCTTGTTACATCGGAAAGATACGCTTCGCTTGCATCGTGCAATAAACAACCCAACTGAACACGCTTTGAATATCCACGCATCTTTGCTTCTTTTGCACAGTTTAAACAATGTTGTGCTACAGAATAAAAATGCACGAAATGACCGTTTGCGCGACAAAGCAAAGATAGAGCATGAGCAATATCTGCAATTTCAATATCATTTATATCTGCATTAACGGGATCAAAATATTTTTTGAGATAAGTTGTAATATAACTCATTGAAATACACCCTTTTGAATAAAACTTTTTTCTTACAACATTATTCTAACACAACTAAAGTCCCATATAACGGACAGTAAGTGGTGTATAATACAGATGCTGAAGCTATTTTTCGGGAATAACTTCGACAATATCTTCAATATTGCAATTTAAGGTGTAGCAAATTTTTTCGAGGGTTTCGATAGATACCGGTTCATCGCGCCAAATCTTCGCCATAGCGTTGGTGGTGATTTTGGTCGCTTGTCTGAGCTGGGTATTGGTAATCTTTTTGTCTATCATAAGTTTCTTTAATCTGTCATAAGAACGAGCCATATTGTAATCCTCCAATACAATAATTCATTTTAAATTATATCATATCCATCGACAATAAACAACAATTTATTTTGAAATTTTCAAAATATTTTTGATTTTCTTGTAGACATAGCGGTTGCAATATGCTATAATCAATTCACAGGGAAATTTATTACGGCATCATCTTCGCAAGCATCGCGTTTGGTCACCCACACTCCCGCGTCCTTGCCGTAGCAAGCATCGCGTTTGTGTACACAAAACACCTTGTTAGGGTGAGCCCTAATACCCCAATAAAAGAAAGGCAGTTGAAAAGTATGACCGGTGTAATTTATACTCGATATTCTTCGGAAAATCAGCGTGATGAATCTATTGACGGACAAATCCGCGAATGTACCGCATTTGCCGAGAAAAACGGAATAACTATCGTTGAGCATTACATCGACCGTGCTATTTCCGCCAGAACCGATAACCGACCCGACTTTCAGCGTATGATTCGGGATAGTCATAAAAAGAAATTCGACATTGTTATCGTTTGGAAGCTTGACCGATTTGCTCGTAGTCGTGAGGACTCAGCAAAATACAGAAGCATCTTAAGGCTAAACGGCACAAAGCTTGTATCGGCGACAGAGTCTATTCCCGAAGGATATCAAGGTATATTCCTTGAATCAATTCTTGAAGGTATGGCTGAATATTATTCTGCCGAGCTTTCAGAAAAAGTGAATCGCGGTCTTACCGAAAACGCTCTTCACTGCAAATTTAACGGTGGCATGATTCCTCTTGGTTACAATATAAACAAAGAACAATTTTTTGAAATCGACCCCGTAACCGCACCTGTTGTTTTAGAGATATTCCAAAAATATATTGATGGTATGACCATAAAAGAGATTGCTGATGACCTAAATGCACGAGGCATTCACGCAAAGAAAGCCAAGTCGATGAACGTTAACAGCGTCTCACGAATATTACAAAACCGAAGATATATCGGAGAATATCGTTTCAAAGATATAGTAACCGAAAACGGTATACCCGCCATTGTACCTAAGCAACTTTTTGATGATGTTCAAAAGAAACTTGCTAAAAACAAACGAGCTCCTGCAAGACACAAAGCGGAAGATGATTATTTGTTAACCACCAAACTGTTTTGCGGCGATTGCAAATCATTTATGGTTGGCGAAATCGGTACAAGTCATATGCAACAAAAGAAATACCGATATTATAAATGTGTCAGTGCTAAAAAGCGTAAAGGTTGTCATAAAAAAGCAGTTCGCAAAGAATGGATAGAAAATATCGTCATTGAGCAAATTCGCAAATTTATTTTCGATGATGAGGCAATAGAGAAGCTTATAAAAATTTTGCTCAAAGAGCAAGACAAAGAAAATACAACCATCCCGGTTTTAAAGCGCGAATTAAAAATCGTTGAGAAGAAAATTGAAAACCTTATTACCGCGATAGAGGATGGCATTTATACACCAACCACTAAAGCACGGCTTGAGGAATTAGAGGTTAAAAAAGAGGATATTGAAATCTTGATAACCAAAGAAGAATATTCAAAGCCAAAGCTTACCGCAAATCAAATTAAATTCTTTATCCACAAATTCCGCAAACTTGATACCACAAAGCTTGAACATAGAAAAATCCTTGTAGACAGTTTCCTCAATGGTTTGGTTCTTTACGATGACCGCATTGATTTTTACTTTAACTACAAGGATGGAACACAAACAATTACTTTAACGGAATTAGAAAGCGAAGAAAAGAAAACGGACAAAAGTTCGAATTTAATTTCATCTGCTCAGCCAACTAAAAACACCTAACCATTTGGTTAGGTGTTTTATTGTATAACGAAAACTGGCTATGATTAGTTTCATAGCCAGTTCTTAATAAAAGTTTGTTATTAAAAGTACCCCTAAATTTTAACTTTGCCCACAATTTTCAAAACTCTTTCTGGTTTTTCGTTTATCAAGCCCGGTTTATGAGCGTCTTTAGGGAAGAAAATCTCATATCTACCGGCCGTTATAACTTTTGTTTTTGACATTCTGGGTTCTTTAAAAAACACAATATCTTTTTGAGAATTATATGGCGAGTCGCATTCCATAAATGCAGAAGCAGTAACTTTTATACATTCACTACCCTTTACTACATACTGAATATCTACATATTTTTTATGCGCTTCAAATTTGCTTTCATTAGGCATTTTAGTTTCATATTCTTGCACTATGTAAAAGAAATTATCGTCAACATCATATCTTCTAAGTTTTAATTCGTCGAAATTAAGCGAACAAATCAACTTTACTGCTGCTTCAATTCTTTTTGGTAATGTAGTTGCCATACTATTCTCCTTTCACGAAAACTTAAGCAAACACGAAAAAACATCTTTAAAATCAGATTTAGATTATTCGTGTTTGCATAAAAAATTAACGGTTAAAAATACCAATTAACATTCCTTCTTCTCTAATGCCGGCCCAATGTGCCTCATCTATTTGGTCTAGAGAAAAACGATGAGAAATTAGTCTATATAAAGGCAGTTTCTTTCTGCTTGCAGTTTCTAAAATTGCTAAGCAATCCTTATATTCTTCTTCGGTAAAAGAAGTTTTGTGAGTCCCATAAGAGTCTTCATATTTGTGAATTTTCTCATTTCTATCATTAATAAGATAGCTTAAATCGTAAATGCAACCTTCAGAAATTGCAAACCTCTTCGCTATTGTTCGAGAAATAACTTTGCTAGTGCATAAAAGCACCATATCCGCTTTCCTGTCGCCTAAATCTCTAAAAATTGTTTCTTGAATACCTTCAATTCCGCGTTTTTCAGAAGAAATAACAGTTTCTTTTGCGCCTAAAATTTTAGCAAGTCGCAATTCTTCTTCATTTGCACCAACAACAATAATCTTTTCAAAATCCATAGCTTTAAGAATTGCAGTTACTAAAAGTGCTTCTAATTTACTACCAAAAACTACAACACTGCTTTCTTTCCCTTTGCCCATTTTAGAAAATCTTTTAATTTCTCCATAAACATCGAGAACTTTTTTCATAATCAATCGAGAATCTAAATCCAACGAGTTCACTTTAAAAAGATTATAGTTTGCTTTGCAAACAATATAGTTTGAATACCAAGTTTTAGAGTTTTGGTCAACTAAACCATTTTTCTTTTTAATTCCAACAACCTTGTCGCCTGTTTTAAGTGGATTGCCAAAAGCATCGACAACGTTTCTACCGACTTTAAGCACAACGCCTGTACCAAAATTACCAAATGAACTGGTATGCCCATTATTGCTTTCTTTTAAAAACTCAACTGTATCAGAAAAAGAAAGTAAACAGCCCTCAACCTTAACTAATGCTTCGTTATCAGCAACAGACGGTACCGCAGATTCTTCAATTTCATAATGCTCCGGGGTTTTTAATTTTGCAGTGCGGATTTTTTCTCTTGCAAGATTTGTATTTTGCAATGCTTGAACTTCAGATACGACTCTTTTAACAATATCATCGATATTTCTATCTATCATTCTTGCTACCTCCCGCTACTATATTAACTGCATTTCTTTCATTTTATTATAGACCTTTGCCTTTGCTCTTGCATCAAGAGATAAAGCAGGAAGCCTTTCAGAGCAATCTTTATCAAGTACTCTATAATACATAGCCTGTTTACAAGCCAAGAACAACGGAGTGCTATAATTATAAATTTCCATAGCATCAACCATCTTTCTAAACCACACACTAGCTTCGTTGAAATCATTTCTAATTGCCGCTTGATATGTATTGACAGTAAATTCAGGCGCGAAGTTTGCAGTTGCGTTAATAAAACCATCTACTCCACAAGCAAGAATGCCCAGCGCCTGACTTTCAAACGCTGCAAACACAGAGAAATCCGGATTGATTTCTTTAACCTTATTCATGCTTAGAATATGATTAAAATCACCTATAGTATCCTTAATACCAACGATATTAGGATTGTCTTTAACCAATCTGCAAACAACATCTGCATTAAAACAATAGCCTGTTAAATCAGGGAAATTATAAATAATTACCGGAAGATTTGTGTGTGATGCAACATGATTAAAATATGCGATAACCATTTCGCTGCTATAAACACTGAAATATGGATTAACCAAAAGTACGCCGTCGGCGCCTTCTTTTTCAACATAATCCAACATTTCAAGTGTGTTTGTTATGCAGGTATCACCAACACCAACAATAACATTAACTCTACCGTTAACATATTTAATCATTTCGCTAACGAAACGCTTCTTTTCATCCAGCGGAATTACACTAAATTCCCCTGAGGTACCCAAATAAGCTAATCCGTCAACACCTTTCGAAATGAGGAAATCTGCCTGTTTTTTGCTTGCTTCAATGTCAATCTTACCCTGCTCGTCGAAAAGCGTGATAACAGGAGGATTAACACCACATAATTTTTTCATTTGTCCATTTCTCCTTAACCGTCGCTATGTAATGGAAAAATTTAACTTTATTTAGATTTTTCAACCTTAAAACGTTGCTCTGTGCCTGGTTTGTAAGGATACTTGTTGATAATTTCATCATCTAGATGAATACCAAGACCAGGGGTATTAGGAATAATCAATTCACCATCAACCATTTTGAGCGGCTCGTTCATTAACTCTTCACGCAAGGGGTTTGCAACCTGTTGGAATTCGCAAATTAAAGCATTTGGAATTGCAGAGAGAAGATGCAAGTGAGCCATAAATGATGCACCCGAACGGAACACATGAGGAGCAACCGTGATACCGTTATAGTAAGCATATTCGGCGGCCTTTTTAACCTCTGCAATACCACCTGCGTGTGTAACATCAGGTTGAATAATATCAAGACAATTGTTGTCAATTAGTGCTTTATATTCATAGATCGAGCAACCGTTTTCGCCACCTGCAATAGGTGTTGTACCGCTTGCTTCGTGAACTTTTCTATAAACGTCTAATTCATCAGTGCGGCAAGGTTCTTCAATAAACATCAATTGATATTCCTCCAAAGCCTTAACAACGCCGATAGCCTCTTTTGCAGACCAAGCAAAAGGAACATAGCCCTGACCACAGTCGATAGCCAAATCAAAATCATATCCTAATGCTTCTCTTAACGCTTTAACCTTTTGAACATCGCGTTTTCTATCATAACCGCCACGGATTTTAACTGCTTTGAAACCTTTTTCCAAATAGCCGTTAACTTCTTTAATTAAAGAATCTATCGGCTGTTCCATACCACCGCTAGCATAGGTTTTGATAGAATCTCTATATTTACCGCCAAGAAGTGAATGAACAGGAACGCCTAAAGCCTTACCTTTCAAATCCCATAATGCATTTTCAATACCGCTGATAACGCCCATAGCTATACCGCGACGGCCCCAGTTAGCACCAAGTTTATACATTCTTGACTGTAAAACTTCAATTTCAAATGGATCTTGACCAATCAATGTTTTAGCTAAAAATTCACAGATAGCTTTTGCTGCTTCCGGAATATAATGGCCGGTACCCATTTCGCCGCAACCGTAAAAACCTTCATCGGTCCAAACTCTAACTAATGAAGTATGCCAAACTTTAACTTCACCGCCAGACCAACCCCACTGTTCTTCAGGTTTATATTCATAAGATAACAAAATTGGTTCAACTTTCGTAATTTTCATAAGTATTTTATCCCTTCTTAAATTAATTTATGACAACAGGACACATGTAATCATGCCCTGTTAAAACTACACCATTATGTTTTTTACAAAGTGACACTGCAGTTTTGGCTTCATCTGGTTCTAAACAAAAACCGATAGGAATTTCTTCCTTGATGTTTTCCAAAAGATAAACAACATCCCCGGTGAATAAAAATTTCCCAACATACACCATTATACTGCCAGGCGTATGTCCGCCAATTAACCTGCATTTAATATTATTTTCTTCATAAAGGTCGTCGATTAAAACAAGCTCGCCTTTTTCCTTTTTATTCAGAATAAAACAAACTGCATCTTGGAGATATTTCCTATGCGCATGGTCGGGGCTCAGTAAATAATTATATTCCTTAGCCGACATATAGATTTTTGCATTAGGAAAATTGATAACACCTGATAAATGGTCATAATGAGTGTGTGTTATAAATATTTTTTTGATATCCTTTGGCTTTACACCAACCTTTTCTAAATTCCAAAGAATATCGCCACCGTTTTCTCCTCTTTTCCAATCGTCTTTGCTTGATTTCGTTTTATTAACAACATCTATATCTTCAATTCCGCAATCAACTAAAATATATTCGTTATTTTCTTTAATTAAATACGCAAAGCAACCGATTAGAGTTGTTGTATCCGGATTTCCTCCAAGAGTAAGAACAGAATCTTTACAAAGAATGTTTGCAAATTCTAAACGCCAAACTTTAGTTTGTTCTTTTGACAAAAAAACAACCTCCAAACTTATTTTACTCTGTTATATAAAGTAAAGAGTTCTTCTTTTTCGGCTTCTGAAAGAACTGTTCCCGGGCGTCTGATTAATGAATTATTAACAACGCCTATTTTGTTCAAAAGTTCTTTTTCGCAAGAGATATAGAATTCTAATGATTGGTCTTCAAACCAAACAAGCGGTAGGATTTTTTCGAAAATAGCTCTAGCATTGTCTTCTTTGCCTGCATATAAGTTATTGTAGATTTCAACAAATTTATCGCAGATTGCAATGCCGGGCATAATACCCCAAGCACCACACTTATAAGCGTCAATAGTATAAATACCGCCATTGCCGCTATAACATTTAATTCCGCCATTTGTGATTTTATTAATCTGGCGAATTTTTCTGGTTGGGAATGGGCATTCAACTTTAAGATATCTAAATTGAGGAACGCTATTATAAATATCAATAATAAAGTCAAGGCTCATATTGATACCAGTTGACCGAGGATTGTCCTGTATCATAACAGGCAAATCAACTGCATCGGCAACTGTTTTGAAATAATAAATCAATTCTTCGCCAGCAGGACAAGAAACTGAGGGCGGGTATAAAATAACACCGTCAGCATTGCCTTCTTTTGCAGTAAGGCCTAATTCAATAACGCCTTTAATAGAGTTATCAATAAGTCCTATAACCGTTTGAATTCTGCCGTTAACAGATTTTAAGAAATACTTAATAACCGATTTCTTTTCTTCTAATGTCATTTTGTGCGGTTCACTGTTAAATGCAAATAAACAAACACTTTTACATCCGCTTTCAACCACAAAATCAACTATTTTGTCTATACCCTCATATTGAATGCTTTCGTCTTCATTAAACGGAACGTTGATTACAGGACAAACATCCTTAAATAAATAATCCATTTCTATTTTCCTTTCTATATTAATTTTCCGCCATCAACAACTATTTCTGCGCCTGTTACATAAGACGCTTCGTCAGTTGCCAAGAAAGTAACTGCACCGCTGATATCATCGACTTTCCCTAAACGTTTTAAAGGAATTCCTTGTCTACATGCTTCATAATACTCAGGGTCTGATAATACATCATTGTTAAAATCGGTGTGGATACTTCCAGGTAAAACCGAATTAACGGTTATTCCGTAAGGGGCTAGTTCTAATGCGCTGCCCTTTGTTAACATACCAATCGCACCTTTCGACGCGCAATAATGGGTTCTGTTAACCGCGGCTTCATATTGAGAAATAGAAGAAATATTTATAATTCTTCCGCCTTTTCTACCCAGCATCAATTTCGCGGCACTTTGAGTACATAAAAAATACCCTCTTGAATTGGTTTCCATAACCCAATTCCACTCATCAACAGTTAATTCGAGGAACGGCGTTCTGGAAAGAACTGCTGCATTATTAACCATAATATCCAAATAACCGTATTTATCTTCAATATAGTTAAACATGTTTTTGATATCCTCGGGTTTTGAAGTGTCAGCAGTTATATAGTCACATTTTACTCCAAGTTTTAAAATTTCTTCTTTGGCTTTTTCACATTCTGCAATATTACTGCGGCAATGCAAAATAATATCTGCGCCAGCTTCCGCTAGGCTTTTTGCAATAGCTCTGCCAATGCCTCTGCTAGAACCCGTTACCAAAGCCAATTTGCCTTTTAATGAAAACATATCTTCCCTTCCTTTCTACATTTGTAACAGTCTTTAAAAAATCCTATTACACTGTTTTACGATATAATTATATATTAGTGTTGCAGTAAACACCATAACATTTTTGACATTTTTATTGCAATCTTTGTTTTTTTGCACTTTAATTTTTAATCTAAATAATTTTGTTTTGTATGTTTTTACTAAATTATTCTTAAATCTTTCTATGTTAATAGAACATTTTAACTAATTGACAATAGCAATTTTTTTGATATAATACAAGTATTACTTGTGATAATGAATACAAGCATCAATATATCACAATCTGTTGCCAAAAAGGGGTAGAATATGCGAAGTTTTGATTTGTCGGTCGGAGTAAAAATTCAAAAATTTGTTGATAAGAAAACCTTTGTTAAATCGAGCCACTCTCACCCTTATTATGAATTTGTATATGTTAGACACGCATCTTTTAATTATCTAATTGGAGATGAAATAGTTTCTCCTGTAAATAATAGTATTATATTAGTTGATAAAAACACCATTCATAAAGCCCTCTATGCAGACACTGATATAGACACATATATTATTGTGCAATTTTATGGCAATTTAATTGATGAAGAATTGCGAGAGAATTTAGAAAAATTATTTACAAATCACCTTTTAACATTAAGCGATAAAGATATGGTTCTAATCGACTTTCTAATTAACAAAATATATAAAGAGAGTAAGAGAAAAAATTATGGCATCATGCTTAAATATCAATTACACGAACTTATTGCGTTATTTTACCGAATCTCTCTTACAAACAATACAGTTTCACAGCCTGCAATTCCTTCGATTATGGAGAGAGCTATTTCATATATAAATGAAAATTTGTTTACTCAAAACGGCCAGGAAATAACGTTGCAAAGTATTTCGGATAAATTTCATATGAGTCCTTTTTCTTTTTCAAAAATGTTTAAAAGAGAATCCGGAATTGGGTTTAAAGAATATATTATTTCTGCAAAAATATTACAAGCCAAAAAGCTTCTTGCTTCCACCGACCACTCCATAACCGAAATTGCTTTTTTAAGCGGTTTTACCGATAGCAACTATTTCGCAAGTGTTTTCAAAAAATATGAGTCAGTAACCCCCTCCGAATACGCAAAGTTCATAAAAAAATACAACTGATATGGTATAAATATATGTGCGATTGTCGATTTTGTTTAGTTTGATTTCTAGAATCAGTTAAGAACAACCACACCAAACAGTATAAATCCGAACCGTCTCATAATTGGAGATGGGTTCGGATTTATTGTTTTTGAGAAATATCCTAATTTCAACAAAAAGTAAAATAATTTTCTTATTTAATTATATCAAATTCAGCGCGGATATTTTGTATGAACTTCTTAAACTCGCTATAGAAATCATTTAAACGCTTTTGGTAATCTTCAATATTCCAATTCATGCTTTTATCATAAGAACAACTATGTTCCTAATATCTTAATATTTAACTCCAAACTATAATGCGTTTATAATTAAGTTTCATAAGCACTGGCTCCAATAAAAAAGCCAACAGCATTAACTGTTGGCTTTAATCTATTTAATTCGCAAGGCTTTTAGACGCGCTTTTAAACCTTCATCAATGCGGTAACTTTCACACGCTTTTGATATGGTTTTGTTATGTACAAACTTGAGTAATTTTCCACCCTCTATATAAGGCAATGTAGCATCGTACTGTTTTGCCAAGGCGGTAGCAAAATACCAAGCGCACATCATATTTATATAATATTCGTCGCTTTTTGCTAACGCCACCATTTTTAAATACTTCTTATCGAAATCTTCATCTAAAAAGTGGTCCATTAGCATTTTTATAGCAAACCGCACTGTATAAGTTTCTTTACTTTTAAGCCAGCTTTTTATGTATGGCAGTAATTTCTGCCTATTGTTTTTAAAGGCTTTTACAGATAGCATATCGCAAGTAGCCCAATTATTTATATAGGGCAAAAAAGCCTCTACCTTGCTTATAGCCTCATAAAAATCTGTTATTCCACCCAAAAGGCAAGCATGCAGATTGTTTTCCTCGTAAAACTTATGCGGTAAGGAGTTTATAAATCTTTCTGCTAACGGCGTGCCTTTTATTTCTTTGCAAAGTTTTCTAATATGCGGCACACGAACACCGATTATAGTTTCTGCATTAACCGTTGGCATTAACTTTGAATGAAAGGACTTATACCCATCGTCTTTAAAGGCTAAAAGCCGATTTAATATATACTCATCCATAATATCAAAATGCGTCTGCTATATCCAAAATGAGTTTTTCGGTCTTCTCCCAACCAAGACACGGGTCGGTAATAGACTTACCATATACGCCATCATGCACGCCTTGTGCGCCATCTTCGATATAACTTTCAATCATAAGACCTTTTACAAGGTGCTTAATATCGTTATTATGGCTCATACTGTAAAGCACGTCTTTTGCAATTCTGACCTGCTCTAAATAGCGTTTGCCCGAGTTAGCATGGTTAGCATCAATAATAACCGCAGGGTTTTTAAGGTCGCTTTTTTGATATAGTTCAGAGAGTTCTGCCAAATCTTCATAATGATAGTTAGGCATATTTTTACCGCTTAAATCTACGTAGCCGCGCAAAATTGCGTGGGCATACTGATTACCCTTACTCTCTACCTCCCAACCGCGATAAATAAAGGTATGTGAAGCTTGTGCGGCAGTAATAGAGTTCATCATTATTGAAAGTCCGCCCTCGGTTGGATTTTTCATACCAACGGGTATATCCAAGCCGCTTGAAGTTAAGCGATGTTGTTGGTTTTCTACCGAGCGCGCACCGATTGCAACATATCCGAGTACATCAGAAAGGTATCTGTAATTGTCGGGATAAAGCATTTCGTCAGCGCATGTAAAATCATAATCGCGCAAAGCCGACATATGCAAATCACGAATCGCAATTATGCCCTTTAGCACATCGGGGGTTTCATTAGGGTCTGGTTGATGAAGCATACCCTTATAGCCGATTCCTGTGGTTCTTGGTTTGTTTGTATATATGCGCGGAATTATAATTATTTTATCGCTTACCTGTTCACTTACCTTTTTAAGCCTGCCGATATAATCCATAACCGCCTCGCGATTATCAGCAGAACAAGGACCTATAACCAATATGAATTTATCGCTTTCTCCTCTGAAAACCTTTGCGATTTCCTCATCGCGTTCAGCCTTTACCGCAGCCATTTTCTCGCTTACGGGGAACTCGGCTTTTATATCCATAGGAATTGGTAATTTCCTTTTGAATTCCATATTCATAAAAATCAACCTTTCT
>JAZOQV010000010.1:0-11652 GCA_045656265.1 Acutalibacteraceae bacterium
AAAAACTCAAACAGAAAAGAGGTGAGTTAATGGAAACGAAATCTCAAAATCTTCCAATTGATTTATATAACATTGACAAAATCAACATACGAGCAAACTCTGAATACGCTTATTATGAGCTTGTTTTTAAAATGAATGACGGGAGTGGCGTTAGTGTGTTGGCTATGCCAAAAGAATTTGAGAAACAAATGGATGATTTCGTAGAGAATTTTATCATAAAAGGCAATTTAAAGTAATGGAGGCTAAACCTATTAGTATAATAACAGATGAAATGCTACTTGAAATCGAAAAACGAAAATCAATTGAAATGGCGTTTAAAATGTTAAAAGATGATATGCCGATTGAAAAAGTTGCAGAATATTGTGGCCTACCAGTGAACGAGGTTGAAGAAATTAAAAGGTCGGGCAGGATAATACGCTTGACAATTGAAAGGATTTAATATTATGAGTGAAGGTATTCAAGTCCCTTTTACTATTGTTTTCTCTTTTAAGGAAAGGGAAAAAACGTTAGAGGGATACACAAAGTATGACTTAATCGTCAGAGAACGCACCAGTGAATTCAGTTCGACGATACGGAATTTGTCGGTTATGTTCCCGGACTATTTAGTCGAAGAAGTAGATGAATTGTTTAGTACAATTCCAAACAATGGTGACGGTATGGACATAGAACATGTCTAACCAAACGAATGCGAGCCCTTTGAGGCTCGCATTTTTCCTATTAAGCCTGATGTTTATGCAGGGCGTCCGCATAAACGGCGGCCCCAGTGTTTAAGCGAAAAATTTAAGAAAGACGAGTCAAAAAACTCAAATGGTAGAGTTTGAAAATAACTCCCAATTTAATCATTTAACGCAAAAATTTTAAAAAAGGAGGAATGAAATTGGCAAGAGGAAAAAAGAAAAATCCAAGGAAAGAACTGCTGAAAATATTAAACAATAAGTTTACACCTGGTGTTTCCAAAGCAGAATCAAGCCCTGATAGCATTCGTTCTTACGGAACTTTTAAGGTGTACCTGCAGCAAGGGGAGCGATTCATTACATACTGCCAAAAACACCACAATGAACGCAATTTTAAGAATATGGCACAATACATACCGGAATACATAATACACATGAGGAATACAGAGTGGCTAAGCAATCGAACGATTAAAACTGCTAGGTCGGCTCTATGTAAAATATTTGATGTTAGATGTTCGGAACTGATGAAAGAAATTGCAAAGTTATATTTCGATGATAATGAAAGGGCTGCAGAAGAAAAGTTAATGTTCAGGAGACAGGATATAAAACGAAGTCGAGAGGTTTGGACAGAAGATAGAATTGATGATAGCAAAGGAATCGCACGGGAAATTAAAGTGTTTTGTAAGAGTTGCGGGTTAAGACGTCAGGAACTAGAGTCAATAAAAAAAGAACACGTGAAAGTACTTAAAGATGGTTCGGTAATTTTACACTTAACCGGCAATACAAAAGATGCAAAACGAGAGGGGTTGAGCAGAGTTAAAACAAAAGGAGGAAAAAGCAGAGATATTGAATTTCTTATAACCGACGAATCCAAAGAAGTATTAGAAAAATGGATGAACATGAACGATAGAGAAGACTATCTATGTCCATATTCTTTATCATCAACGTTGGATATACATGCTTACCGAAGTGAATACGCCAATGCATTGTATAAGAAATATGCCGAGCCCATTGAGAACATTAACCACAAAGAAAGAATTCCATCCCAGCGACCTTACAAAAAATGCTCCGATGGGAGAAGTAGGGTCGCAAGAGATGGAATGGTTAGTAGAATCTATAGATGTGGCGATGAATTAAGAGGTGTATGTTTGGATAGAGTCGCAATGCGAATAGTCTCTAAAAACTTAGGACACAATAGAGAGTCTGTATTTGCCATGTCTTATTTCAGGAAATAAGACAAATCTCTTTTTTTATTAGTTTCAATTTATTGAATTGAAGAATTATTTATGATATAATAATGCTGAAAAATATATAGCAAAACTCCCTTTATTTGTAAAACAAAGGGAGTTTTAATGAGTGAAATATGTTCTTACTAGTTAAAGTCGAAACAGTTTTAAGTTGTAATAGTATTATTGTAGTGGTTCGATTTGTCTATATATTACTGAAATTAGTTAATAACACCCAGGTACATCAAGGGAAGTTGGTGTAAACCTTAAGCAGGGTTACAACGGTGATTTAACCTCGAAACAGGCAGGTTCAATCGGCGGTCAAATGGTTAAAAAGATGATCGAATCTTATGAAAACAGCATGAAATAAGATGTTTTATAATTTTGTATAGCTAATTATATGTTAGGGCTTTAGCACGAATTGATATAATCTTTTATTTGTGTTATATATAATGTATTACAAGTCTAGTTTTAGCTAGATAAAGCTTTACAATAAAAAAAGAAGGAGTAACCTCTAGGTTATTCCTTCTTTTGTTTGTTATTAAATTAAAAGTTCTGCGATTTGAATTGCATTTGTAGCAGCACCTTTTCTAACTTGGTCGCCACAGCACCAAATGTTAAGACCTTTGTCGCAGGTTAAATCTTCGCGAATTCTGCCAACAAAAACTATATCTTGGTCGCTTGTATCGATAGGCATTGGTAAAATGTTATTGTCAAGGTCATCAACAAGTTTACAACCGGGTGCAGAGGCGATTATGTTTCTTGCATCTTCAACCGAAACCTTGTCGCGTGTTTTAACAACAACCGAAATAGAGTGAGAACGAACAACAGGAACTCGAACACATGTGCAACTAACCAATAGTTCGGGCAAGTGCATAATTTTTCTGCCTTCGTTTTGCATTTTCATTTCTTCGGTTGTATAACCGTTATCAACAACGCTACCGATTTTTGGGATTAGATTGTAAGCAATTTGGTTTGTGAAAACGTTTGAAACGATTTCACCACCATCGAGTACTGCACGGCTTTGGTCCATAAGTTCAATAGGACCGCCCGCGCCGGCGCCTGAAACTGCTTGATAAGTAGAAGCGACCATGGTTTCAATAGGGCTTAACTTATTAAGTGCGTTAACTGCAACCAAAGTGATTATTGTAGAGCAGTTGGGGTTTGAAATAATGCCTTTGTGTTCTTTGGCATCTTCAGGGTTAATTTCAGGAATAACTAGTGGAACATCTTTATCCATACGGAAAGCGCTTGAGTTATCAACAAGTACTGCGCCTGCCTTAACAATGTGAGGTGCCATTTCTTTTGCAATAGCATTGCTAGCTGCACCAAGAACAATGTCCATACCCTCAAATGAGTCTTTTGTAACTTCTTCTACGGTATATTCTTTGCCCATATACTCAATTTTTTTACCTGCACTTCTAGAAGATGCAAGAAGTTTAAGCTCGCCAATAGGGAAATTCCTTTCGGCTAAAATTTTAAGCATTTCTCTACCAACCGCACCGGTCGCACCAATAATGGCAAGATTTACTTTTTTCATAAAAACATATCCTTTCGCTAGGGGTTATTTAATAAAGCTATCGTATAGTACACGAATAGTCTTTTCATAATCACTACTGTCAACGCCAACAATGATGTTGCGTTCTTCGGGGCCTTGTGAAATCATTCTGATATTGATACCACTTTCGCCCATAGCGGCAAACAATTTACCAGATGTACCTGGTTTGAATGCCATATTTCTGCCAACAACAGCAATAATAGCAATATCTTCAATTACATCAATCTTGTTAGGCTCGATTTCTGTTTCAATCTCGCCGATAATTGTATATAGGTTATCTTTAACGCTTGCGGTTGCCATTACAAATGAGAATGAATCAATACCTGATGGAGCATACTCAATAGCAACACCGTTGCGTTCAAACACTTGGAAAATGCGGCGTAAAATACCAACACCTGCTGACAGACCATGTTTATTTAATGTAATAATACTAAAACCATGTCTTCCCGTGATGCCTGTAATGAAACTCTTATCATTAAGTGTGTCGTCGCACTCTTTCATAATAACAGTACCGCTATTTTCGGGGTCGTTAGTATTACGGATATTAAGTGGAATATTGGCCTTTTTAACAGGGAATATAGTGCCTTCGTGCAGCACCTGAGCACCCATGTAAGAAAGTTCTCTTAACTCGTCATAAGTAATATGTTTAATGGGTTTTGGGTCGTCTACTATTCTCGGGTCTGCCATAAGAACACCGCTAACGTCGGTCCAGTTCTCGTAAACATCTGCTTTTAATGCAGCAGCTGCAAGTGCGCCTGTAATATCAGAACCGCCCCTTGTCATAACCTTTATGTTTGCGTTTGGCATAATTCCGTAAAATCCTGGGATAACAATACCTTTTTCGTATGGAATGTTTTGTAATTTTGCATAAGATTTATCGGTATCTATGCTGCCGTCAAATTTAAAGGTTAGCCATTCGGTAGCGTCAACAAATTTGTAGCCAAGATAATCTGCTAAAAGCATAGCAGAAAGATATTCGCCTCTAGAAACCAATTCGTCCTGAGTAATACCTTTTTTCATCTTTTTCTCGATAGCACCAAGTTCTGCTTCTATATCAACCGAAAGATTGAGGTCGTTTTTAATTTCAACGTATCTATCTTTTATGAGTTGAAAAACACTATCACTGCTAACACCATATTGTAAGTGTGCATAGCAAAGATAAAGCAAATCTGTTATTTTGTGGTCGCCGGAAAACCTTTTACCTGCAGCTGAAACAACAACAACCTTGCGGCTTTCTTCTGCAGTAACGATTTCTTTTACTTTTTTATATTGATTTGCATCGGCCATTGATGAGCCGCCAAATTTGAGTACCTTAAACATTAAATTTCTCCTCCTTATAGTATACCTGCAATAAACGCATCATTTTCTTTTGCGAATTTGTGCATAAAAGAAACTGTTTGCGGATGAGTAATAACTCCGCTTTCCCAATGTTCTTTGATTAAAGATGCATCTAATTTATCGCTTGCAGGGGAAGCAACGTAATAACTATGCGATACTGCAGAGTTGTTAAGTGTTATATCATTTATACTAGAATTATATGTTCTTTTAACACCGCTTGCCACATCAATACAGTCGTTAATAACCGTGTATGCGGTTGGATATCTGCCGGCACCAAAACCTAAGTAAGCGCCGATTCCAACATTTTCTGCTTTGTATTCAATTCTATTAAGATTGCGTGAAACTGCAGCCCAAGATGAATCGCTCTTAACAAGTGTAGGCTCGGTATATGCCGAGATGCCATCTTCTCCATTAGTTGTTGTTGCGATTAGTCTGCAAAGATAACCATGTTTTTCGCAGTCGTTAAGTGTTTTGGAGGTTACACCACCAATGCCGCGAACATCAATTTCGCTAGGGTTAACATTAATACCAAAAGCAATATTAGCAGAAATACCTATTTTCCTTTGTGTATCAAGACCATCTATATCAGAACTTGGGTCTGCCTCGGCAAAGCCAAGTTGCTGAGCTGTTTTTAGTGCATCGGCAAAATCAGTACCATCTTTGTGCATTGCATCAAGTATGTAGTTTGTAGTACCGTTTAAAATACCTTCTATGCTTTGTACCTTGCTTGTCCTAACGGTTCTTTCAAGGTTGATAAGCCAGGGGATACCACCGCCAACTGCCGCAGTGTAACGTAATGCCACACCTTTTTCTACTGCAAGTGCAGTTAATGTTTTGTAGTTTTCGCAAATAACTAATTTATTTGCAGTTATTACATTTTTGCCTGCGTTTAAAGCTGCAGTTATAAATTTTAATGCAACGTCTCTGCCACCGATAAGTTCAACAACAGTGTCAACTTCGGGGTCGTTAAGTATCACGTTTATATCGGTTACACTTTTAGCTTCAATATCGTTGTGCTCTACTAAATCAAGAACATATTTAACCTTTAATACATCTGATTTTAATGCCATTTCATAAACGCCGTATCCAACTGTACCAAAGCCAAGTATTGCGATGTTCATTATTTGGACCTCATCTCTTTTAGGTGCTTTGCGTGTAAAAATAAATATTACGCTAAAAACACTTGAATTTTTTTACAAAGTATTATATCATAATAATATTAAAAATGCAATACAAAACTATTGGCTTTTTTGCAAAGAATGGAGAAAAAATTATGTTGTATCAAAGTACAAGAAATAATGGCGAAAAAATATCGTCTGCAAACGCTATACTCCGCGGTATAGCAACTGATGGCGGTCTTTATATGCCTGAAAGTTTAAGCGAGGTTGAGTTTGATTATAAACGAACTTTGGATATGGATACATACGAGATTGCAGAGTATGTATTATCAACCCTTTTTACTGATTTTAGTAAAGAGGAAATGACCGACCTTGTAAATAAGGCTTATAAAACTAAGTTTGAGACCGATGTTTTAACACCAACCGTTAAAGTTGGCAACAGTTTTGTTCTTGAACTTTTTAGAGGTCCAACAAGCGCATTTAAGGATGTTGCACTTTCAATGTTGCCGCAACTTATGACAGCATCGAGAGAGAAATTAAACATCTCCGAGCAGACTGTAATTTTAACTGCAACAAGCGGCGACACAGGTAAAGCGGCTTTGGAAGGTTTCCACGACGTTGAGGGAACAAAAATAATAGTTTTCTACCCCCATGGTGGCGTTAGCCCAATTCAAAAAGCGCAAATGGTTACACAAACAGGTAATAACGTTTGTGTTTGTGCTGTTCGTGGTAATTTTGACGATGCTCAAACCGGCGTTAAAAAGATTTTTAATACCTGCTCAAAAGAGGGTTTGTTAAAGGGTAGCGGATTTGAACTTTCAAGCGCTAACTCTATAAATGTTGGTAGACTTGCTCCTCAAATCGTTTACTATTTCCGTTCTTATGCTGACCTTGTAAGAAACGGCGAAATTAAAGCAGGGGATAAAGTTAATTTTGTTGTACCAACCGGTAACTTTGGTGATATTCTAGCGGGCTATTTTGCCAAACTTTTAGGCCTACCTGTTGATAAACTTGTTTGCGCATCAAACGCTAATGATGTATTGACAGAGTTTTTAAATACCGGCAGATATAACCGTATGCGTACTTTCTATAAAACTGTTTCTCCATCTATGGATATATTGGTTTCAAGCAACCTTGAAAGACTTTTGTATCTAGCGCTTGATTGTGATGCCGAGAAAACAGCGGCTTATATGAAGAGTCTTGACGAAACTGGCGAATACACCGTGGAATCAGAGACTTTGGCTAAGTTAAAAGATATTTTCTTTGCAGGTTGCTGTGATGATGAGCAAACCGAAAAAACAATTGGCGAAGTATATGAAAAATTCGGTTATCTGTGCGACACCCATACCGCAGTTGCTTGGAATGTAGCAGAACAGTTTAAAAAAGAAACCGGTAATAAAAACCCCGTTATCGTTCTTTCAACTGCATCACCTTATAAGTTCGCGGATGCAGTAAGCCACGCAATAGGTTTAGAGCCTCAAGATGATGAATTTGTGCTAATGGATAATCTTTGCGAAAAAACTGGTGTAGCAATTCCTAACGGACTTGCAAACTTGAAAGGCAAAGAAGAATTGCACAAAGACGTAATTGATAAAGATAAAATGTTAGAATACGTTTTAGGAAAACTAGGTGAATCCGAATGGACCAAGTAGTTGTAAAAATACCTGCAACTACCGCAAATATGGGACCTGGATTTGATTGTGTAGGTTGTGCTTTATCCGTATATAACACAATTACGTTCAAAAAAATGCCATCTGGTGTGGTGGTTGACGGTAAAGATAGAAACTTTCCTAATGATAAAAGTTTAGTAGTTTCGGCATATAAAACTGCGTTAGCGGAACTAAATCAACAGTTTACTGGTATATCGATTGATATAAACTCAAAAATCCCTGTAACCCGGGGACTTGGCTCGAGTGCTGCTATTATTGTTGGTAGTGTTACTGCTGCGTATATTTTAAGTGATGTTCCATTAGATAAGCAACGCGTTTTTGAAATCGCGTCTAAAATTGAGGGGCATCCCGATAACGTTGCGCCTGCTATTTTTGGCGGACTAACTGCATCTTTTATGGATGGCGGAGTTCCCCATACTGTTAGGTACGATATTAATCCGAAATGGCATTTTACTGCGCTTGTGCCTAGTTTCAGACTCAATACAAGCAAGGCTCGTGCGGCACTTCCTCGCGCAATCACAGTGCGTGATGCAGTTTATAATCTTTCAAGAACAGCAGTAATGCTTAAAGCATTCGAAAGCGGCGACGAAAAAATGCTAAAAATTGCCGTTAACGATAGGTTGCATCAGCCTTATCGTAAAATGCTTATTAGGGATTACTCGAAAATTGAGAGTATTGCTAAAAGTCTTAACTGTGCTGCGGTGTATTTAAGCGGTGCAGGTCCAACAATAATGTGCGTTTCATCAAGCGCAGATTTTTCTAATAAAATGGCTATTCGTTTGAAGGCTGAGCATAAAAATAATTGGGAAGTTTTGCCACTTTCTGTTGATACCGAGGGTGTGCAATATACTATTTAGAGTTTAAAGGTGAATTTAATGAGCAAAAAAAATCATATTTATCTTGTCGGTAACGCACATCTTGACCCGATTTGGCAGTGGCGTTGGCAAGAGGGAAGCGCAGAGGCAAAAGCGACTATTCGCTCTGCGCTTGACAGAATGAAGGAGTTTTCAAAATTTAAATTTGTATGTTCATCTTCCTCTGTTTTTATGTGGATTGAAGAATTTTGTCCCGAAATGTTCGAGGAAATTAAAGAGCGTGTAAAAGAGGGTAGATTTATAATTGTTGGTGGTTGGCATGTGCAACCCGACTGTAATTTACCCGCAGGCGAAGGCTTTGCAAGGCAGTCGCTCTATTCGCAACGCTATTTTAAGGAAAAGTTCGGTGTTACTGCAAAAGTTGGCTATAATGTCGATAGTTTTGGTCATAACCTTATGCTACCTCAGATTTTGAGAAAAAGCGGTATGACCGATTATATATTTATGCGCCCGGGATATACCGAAAATCCAATTGAATCCGACGTTTTTAAGTGGGTTTCTCCTGATGGGTCAAGCGTAAATGCTTTCCGTATTTTCAGTGAATATTGTTTTATGTTCGATACGCTAGAAAAGTTTGACGAGCGAATCAAAACCCTAGAAAAAGAGCAAAAAGTATCTTTAAATTATACTCCGTTGTTCTACGGTGTTGGTAATCACGGCGGCGGTCCTACGATTAAGAATTTAGAGATTATCGAGGAATATTCAAAAGCACATCCTGAAATTGAGTTAACTTATTCGGATGTTTCTGATTTCTTTGACAGATTACGCGATGAAAATGTAGAGTTGCCTGAACTTCACGATGATTTGCAACATCATGCAAGCGGTTGTTATTCTGCGTTGTTGCCTGTTAAAAATAGCGTTCGTCGTAGTGAAACCGGCTTGATTGCGGCAGAAAGTTTTTCTTATCTTGCAAATGTTTTATGCGGTAAACCGGTTAAGACAGAACGTATTAAAGAAGCATGGCAAAACGTTTGCTTTATGCATTTTCACGATTCTTTTGGTGGTTGTTGTACAAAAGAGGCGCATGATGATGGTTTTTATATCACAGGCGCTGCTCTCAATATCGCTGCAGTAGAGGAAAATAATGCTTTACAAACAATTAGTTGGAATATAAATACCGATGCCAAAAAGCAACTTGGCATGCCGATAGTATTCTTTAATCCACATCCGTTTGCCGTAAATACATTGGTGCAACTTAACCAACAAAATACAGGTGTAGTGGATGCTAATGGCAATAAGGTACCTATGCAGTATGTACGCTCTAAAACCGCCGCTTGCTACGAAAGAAACGATGTTTTAGTACCGGTTTCTGTTCCCGCGCTTGGTTATACTGTTTACTATACAAAACCTACAGGACAGTGGGACCCTGCTATAAATGATAACGAGGAAAATAAAAATCTTAATGCAGAAATTGAGATAATTCCTGTAAAGCTATCAACCAAAGCATACCTCGAAAACGATATTTTAAAGATAACCTTTGACTTACATAGCGGTTATATCGTCTCTATGGTTGATAAACGCACAAACAAAGAAATTGTAACCGATTCTGCTGCTATGCCAATAGTGATTGATGAGTACGAACATGATACTTGGAGCCACGATAAAAACTATTTTACAAACGTTTGCGGCGCTTTTGGCGATGCTAGACTTTCGATAATAGAGCAAGGCCCCGTTCGCACCACGATAAAGGTTGTAAGTAGTTATAATAAGTCAACTCTTACACAGTATTTCTCGCTCACTGAAGGTAGTGATAAGTTAACCGTTAGGGCTACTATTGATTGGCACGAAAAGCATAAAATGCTTAAAATCAAGTGGCCTATGGCAGTAGAAAATCCAAAAGCTTTCTATGAAATTCCCTTTGGAGTTATAGAACGTGAGGCGAATGGCGAAGAAGAACCGGGACTTATGTGGACTGCGGTTAAGGGTGATAATGGCGGATATGCTATACTCAACGATAAAACGTATAGTTCAAGCGTTAAGAATGGTACTATTTATCATACCATTGTCCGTAGCCCAATCTATGGCGACCACGGCAGACCTAGAACGGACGAGTGTATTTATACCGACCAAGGCGAGCATGATTTTTCTTATGTTCTAATGCCTTGCGGTGAAAGTTTCGCACCGGTTATTAAAGAAGCAAAATTATTGAATAAACCTATAACAACAATTATGGATACTTGGCATGACGGTAAGCTTACATCTGATACTTTTAAAGGCATAGAAATTAGTAAAAACAACATTATTCTTTCGGCCATCAAACGTAGTGAAGACGGGCTTGGTACTGTAATTAGATTGTATGAAACTGACGGTAAAAACACCGAAGTTACAGTTAGCGGCACAGTAATGCCAAAAGAACTAAAAACCAACTTTACACCATATTCTGTAAAAACATTCTATATTAAGGATAACGAAACCGAATGGCAAGAGGTTTTGTTTACTGAATATGTAGAGTAATAATGTACAAACATCCCCTCATAATTTCTAATAAAGAGATTATGGGGGGATATTTTATGCGTTATTTAGTTTTAACAAAACGTCAGTTTACAGTGGCGCTATCAACCGTGTTGGTGGTTGTATTGGCAATAGTAGGTACAATAGGAGCGTTTGCAACGTCAGAGAGAAAGTTGCCGATTTACTGCGTAGAAAATAACAAAAAGCAAATAGCAATCAGTTTTGATGCGGCTTGGGGTGCGGATGATACCGACCAACTTATAAGTATACTTAAAACCTATAAAGTTAAAGCAACATTTTTCGTTGTAGGTGCTTGGGTTGATAAGTATCCTAATGAAGTAAAAAAACTGGGGGAAGCAGGGCATAGGGTCGAAAATCATTCAAATTCTCATCCGTATATGACCAAACTATCATCCGATAAAATGGTGTCAGAACTTAAAATTTGCAATCAAAAAATTAAAGAAATAACGGGTAGGAAACCGGTGCTTTTCAGACCACCTTATGGCGATTATAATAATGCAGTAATCGAAGCAGTGCAAAGTGTAAATATGTATACAATACAGTGGTCGGTAGATAGCCTTGATTGGTTCGAAAGCGCTACACCCGATAGTATAATAAAGAATGTTACAGAAAAAGCGACCGATGGCTCGATTATTTTAATGCACAACGATGCCGAGCATACACCAGCAGCGTTACCAACAATACTAAAAACCTTGCAAGACCAAGGTTATGAATTTGTATT
>JAZOQV010000011.1:0-31146 GCA_045656265.1 Acutalibacteraceae bacterium
AGTTACTCCCAATTATACGTTAAAACGGAATAGAACTATATCTCCGTCTTTCATAACATATTCTTTGCCTTCGCTACGTACTTGGCCGTTTTCTTTTGCGGTAGTCATATTGCCGCCATTAGCCATAAAATCATCAAACGATACAACCTCGGCCCTGATGAAACCGCGCTCAAAATCAGTGTGGATTTTACCTGCAGCTTGCGGGGCTTTCGTACCTTTTTTTATTGTCCATGCTCTAACCTCGGGTTTGCCCGCAGTAAGATAGGAGATAAGCCCTAAAAGTTCATAACATTTTTGAATTAGTCGTTCAAGACCTGATTTTTCTAGGCCCAGTTCGTTTAAGAACATTAACTTTTCATCAGCCTCTAATTCCGAAATTTGTGCTTCGAGTTCGGCACAGATAGGTAATGTTTCAGCATTTTCTAGTTTGCTGATTTCAACAACTTTATTGTAGTAAACGTTATTTTCATAGCCACCGCTAAAATCGTCTTCACTCATGTTACAAGCATAAATTACAGGCTTTTGTGAAAGCAATGAAACTTCTTTCAACATATCAAGCTCATCATCAGTTTTTTCTAAAGAACGAGCAGGTTTACCGCTTTCTAAGTGGTCATACAATTTTTTAAGAAAGTCAACCTCAGGTTGTAATTTTTTATCGCCTTTAAGCATTTTAGTTACGCGAGCTATTCTATTTTCAACCATTTCCATATCTGCGAAAATTAGTTCAAGGTTTATGGTTTCAATATCTCTTATCGGGTCTACCGAGCCATCAACATGAACGATGTTTGTATCATCAAAGCAACGAACAACATGTACTATTGAGTCAACTTCGCGTATGTGAGATAGAAATTTATTACCTAGACCTTCGCCTCTAGAAGCACCTTTAACCAAACCTGCGATGTCGACAAATTCGATTGTTGCAGGTGTGAACTTATCTGGGTTGTATATTTCTGCTAATTTATCCAATCTCTCATCAGGCACGGATACTATACCGACATTTGGTTCGATGGTGCAAAAAGGGTAGTTGGCCGATTGTGCACCCGCAGATGTGATTGCATTAAATAATGTTGATTTTCCAACGTTAGGTAATCCTACAATACCTAGTTTCATTTTATTACCTCCGAAAACTGTAACTATATTAAATACATTATAAACATTTACAAAAAAATTTTCAATATTTTTTCAATATTTTTTTGCTAGTACTTGGAATTTTTATTTATTTATAGTATAATACAAATAAGTATGCTAGGAGGTAGAATATGAAAAAAGAATTTTCTGTATCCTTGGGTAAAATAATCAAAGAGTTTTCGCTTGTAGAAATATACTCACCGGTTGATCCGGAAGATGTTTTAATTTCAAGTACCGAAATAAATAAACCAGGTATTCAGTTTAGCGATTATTATGAGTTTTACGATAATAGTAGAATTCAAATAATTGGTAAGAGCGAAGACAGTTTTTTGCATAACCATAGTGATGAAAAACAAATTGAAATAATTGATAAATTCTTCGAAACCAAACCACCTGTTGTTATTATTACCCGCGATTTACCAGTTCCTGCTAAAATGATCGATGCTGCAAAAAAGTATGATGTTCCAATGTATAGTACACACGTCGGTACGTCTGAATTTATGTCATCCATCATTGCTTACTTGAACGTTCAACTCGCTCCTCGTGTTGTAAGGCACGGCGTTTTGGTTGAGGTTTATGGTGAAGGTGTTTTGATATTGGGTGATAGCGGTATCGGTAAAAGTGAAACCGCAATAGAACTTGTTAAGCGTGGACACAGGCTTATTGCTGATGATGCAGTAGAGATTAAAAGGGTATCTTCTAAATCGCTCGTAGGTTCTGCACCTGAAAACATTCGTCATTTTATCGAGCTTCGCGGCATAGGTATTGTAAATGTCAGAAGAATATTCGGTATGGGTTCCGTTAAACTTACAGAAAAAATAGATATGGTTATAAACCTTGAAACATGGGATGCTAACAAAACTTATGATAGAATGGGTCTTGAATCTGAAACTGTTAATATTTTAGGTTTAGATATAGTTTCGGTTACCATTCCTGTTAAACCCGGTAGAAACTTAGCTGTAGTTATCGAGGTTGCTGCTATGAATAATAGGCAAAAGAAAATGGGATATAATGCCGCTGCAGAACTTTTAGAAAAACTCGGCATGGAGAATTAAAGGAGAGCAAATTATGTATAGAGTTGGTATAGATTTAGGCGGCACCAATATCGCTGTTGGTGTTGTTAACGACAAATATGAAATTATTGGCGAAGGTAAGAGAAAAACTAATGCACCAAGGCCTGCAGAGGCTATTTGCGATGATATTGCTGCAGCAACCTTTGATGCAATAAAAACCGCGGGGATTTCCATTGATGACGTAGAGTGCATTGGTATTGGCGCACCGGGTTCTATCAATCCTAAAACCGGTGTTATTGGATTTTCTAACAATCTTGGCTTTAATAACGTGCCTATGGTCGAACTTTTAGAGAACCGTATTGGTAAAAAAATATATATTGATAATGATGCTAATGCAGCAGCGTTGGGTGAAATGATTGCCGGCGCGGGTAAAGGCACAGAGAATTTCGTTGCTATTACACTTGGTACAGGTGTTGGTGGCGGCACAATAATTAACGGTAAAATGTTATTAGGCAGTAACTTTGCCGGTGGCGAATTGGGTCATACCGTTATCGTTCATAACGGCGCACAGTGTACATGTGGAAGAAAGGGTTGTTTTGAAGCTTATGCTTCTGCCACAGGGCTTATTAGGCTAACCAAAGAAAAAATGGAACTTTGCAAAGATAGCAAAATGTGGGAAATAGTTAATGGCAATATAGACAGTGTTAACGGAAGAACTGCATTTGATGCTATGCGTATGGACGATAAAGCAGGTACCGAAGTAGTTGATGCTTATTGCGATTATTTAGCATGTGGTATTACTAATATCATAAACGTATTTCAACCCGAAGTTTTGTGTATCGGCGGTGGCGTATCTAAAGAGGGAGATAACATCCTAAATAGAATCAATAAAGTGGTTGTTGACGAGAGATTTTCGAAAAACATTGAACGTCAAACCGTTATCAAAACTGCCGTTTTAGGTAACGACGCCGGTATAATCGGCGCAGCTATGTTAGATAAAATTTATTAATATAGAGGTGCATCTATGAATACCGCTTTTGCGCAGTTTTTAGATGAAAGTAAAATAGAATATAGTACTAACGAACCAATGTCTGCACACACAACCTTTCATATAGGCGGCCCTGCAGATTTTATGTGCTATCCAAAAAGTGTTGATGAGATTAAAAGTATTGTTAACTGGTGTAATAAAAACGATTTTAAATATTTTGTTTTAGGCAACGGTTCAAATCTTTTAGTATCTGATAGCGGGATTGACGGCGCCGTTATAGTTTTATCAAAATTTAGCGATATAAAATTAGCATCGGCAATTGAAATTGAGTGCGGCGCAGGAAATAAACTTTCAAAACTTTGCAGTTTTGCGCTTGAAAATTCACTTTCGGGTGCAGAGTTTGCGTGGGGGATACCCGGCACAGTCGGGGGTGCTATTTATATGAATGCGGGCGCATATGGCTCTGAAATTTGCAACATCATTACTGAATGCACCTATATAGATGAAGAAGGGCAATTAGTTACTGCGGATGTTTCTGCTTTAGAACTCGGATATAGACGAAGCCTGTTTACTGATAAAAGTTGTGTTATTATTAGCGCTAAATTCAAATTAAAGCCCGAAAAAACAGATGTTATCAAGGCGCAGATGGATGATTTAATTGAACGCAGAAAATCAAAGCAACCATTAGAATATGCTAGCGCTGGTAGTACTTTTAAACGTCCGGCCGGTTACTTTGCCGCGGCTCTTATTGAAGAATGTGGCTTGAAAGGTGAATCTGTTGGTGATGCTGAGGTTAGCACCAAACATTCAGGATTTATTGTAAACAAAGGTAACGCTACTTGTAGCGATGTACTTTCTTTGATAAAAAAAGTTACTGGTGAGGTATATTTGCAAAAAAGCGTTAGTTTGGAGCCTGAGGTGAAAATAATTGGTAGATAAACAAAAGTTTGATTTAATTATTATAACGGGTATGTCGGGCGCAGGGAAATCACAGGCAGCAAATGCTTTTGAGGATATAGGATACTTTTGTATAGATAATATCCCTCCTGTGCTTATTCCGTCAATTATAGACCTTGGGGAGCGCTCTGGTGGTAATCTCTCAAAAATTGCTGTTACAACCGACCTTAGAGGCGGTGAAATGTTTAATGAAATCGAAAGCACGCTTAGCCAAATCAAAGATAAAGGCATTGAACCTTCGGTGCTGTTTTTGGACGCCTCAAACGAAGAACTGATGCGCAGATTTAAGGAAAATAGGCGCGTTCATCCTCTTACAACTACCATGCACTTATCAATTTTGGAAGCCATTGAAAAAGAGCGAGAATTATTAAGTGATATTCACTTTGTCTCTAATTATTCAATAGATACAACTTATATTTCAAACAAACAACTGAAACAACGTATAAACGATATTTTTGTTGGTGGTAGTGAATGTCATACTAGTGTTCAATGTATGTCGTTTGGCTTTAAATATGGCGCACCGAGAGATGCCGACTTAATATTTGACGTAAGATGTTTGCCTAATCCATATTATTTGGATGATTTACGCGAGCTTACTGGTAAAGATAAAGGTATTGAAGATTATGTTATGAGTTTTTCACAGTCAAAAGAATTATTAAAGAAAATTATCGATTTTTTTGATTTTACAATTCCTCTTTATAAAGAAGAGGGGAAAAGTCAGTTAGTTATTGCAATTGGCTGCACCGGTGGTAGACACCGCTCGGTTTTGCTTACGGAGAAATTATTTGAGCACTTACAGAAAAAAGGCTTAAAAGTTAGTGTTAATCACAGAGATATAGAAAAGTAGTGAAGTGTTATGTCATTTTCTTCTGACGTAAAAAATGAATTGTGCAGAATAAAACCGAATGATTGTTGTTCTTATGCTCAGTTGTACGGTATGCTTTTGTTTTGCAAAAATTTTTCCAACAACGACATATTTTTTTCGGCTGATAGAAAAGAGATTTCTAATAGACTCTTGTCAATAATAAAACAAATATATGGGTTTACCCCTAAAATAATACTCAAATCTGGAAGATTTGCTTTAACTTCCGATATTATTAACGTAGCAACTGTTTACACAGATATTATTGAAAAAGAATATATTACCGATGCTTTTTATTGTGATGATTGCCTTGCGAATTTTACTAGAGGTGCATTTTTAGTTAGCGGCACAATTACTGACCCCGAAAAAAGCTTTCACGCTGAAATAAAAACTTCTCGTGAAGAGGTTGCTATATCTTTGCAATCGGTTTTAATAAATTCTGGATTAAATGCTCGCCTTTCAAAAAGAAAAGAGCAGTATGTTGTGTATTTTAAAGGTAGCGAAAATGTCTCTGATTTTCTAACATTCATCGGTGCTTATAAAAAATCATTAGAAGTTATTGAAGCGTCTATGGTTAACGAACTTAGAAATAAGGTTAATAGGGCTAAAAATTGCGAAACGGGTAATATAGGCAAAACTGTAAATGCTGCTGTTAAGCAAAAAGAAGCTATTGTTGCATTACAAAAATGTGGTAAATACTCATCTCTTTCGGATGAGCTAAAATCTGCCGCAGAATTAAGATTAAATAATCCTGATATGTCATTAAATGAATTGTCTTCATTAAGCGGAATCTCTAAATCCGGATTGAATCATAGACTGAATCGTTTAATCGAATTAGCTAAGGAGTATAAAAGTTGAGCAGTAACGATTTCGTTCATCTTCACGTTCACACTGAATATAGTCTGCTTGATGGTGCGTGCAGAATCAAAGAACTTATAGAAGCAGCCGCTTCTATGGGTCAGAAAGCTATTGCTATTACTGACCATGGTGTTATGTATGGCGCTGTTGAGTTTTATGAAAAAGCTAAAGAAAAAGGCATAAAAGCTATTATAGGTTGCGAGGTGTACGTTGCATCTCGAAGTCGTTTTGATAAAGACAAGGTGTTGGATTCTCGTTACTCACACCTTGTTTTGTTATGTAAAAATGAAATTGGTTATAAGAATTTAATAAATATTGTCTCTAAATCTTTTACTGAAGGATTTTATTCAAAACCGCGTATTGATAAAGAATTATTAGAGAAACATTCAGATGGACTAATTGCGCTTTCTGCGTGTATTGCAGGCGAAATCCCTAGTAAAATATTGCAAAATAATTATGAAGATGCAAAAAAGACCGCAATTTACTTTGATAATCTTTTTGGGCGCGGTAATTTTTATTTAGAGCTTCAAAACCATGATTACAAAGAGGATTTCATTGTAAATCAAGGATTATGTAATATCTCAAAAGAAACCGGTATTCCTATTGTAGCGACAAACGATGTTCATTACGTTAAAAAAGAAGATAGCGAAATGCAAAACGTTCTTATTTGCATTGGAACGGGCAAGACGCTCGCTGAAGAGAATCCGCTATCGTTTAATACTAACGAATTCTATTTAAAGTCTGCTGAAGAAATGTCTGAGTTATTTAATGAAATGCCAGATGCAATTGAAAATAGCGTAAAAATTGCTAATATGTGCGACTTCGAGTTTGAATTTGGTTCAATTAAGTTGCCTTATTACGATTTGGGTAATAGCGACCATAATAGCGTAATGCGTGAAATGTGTTTAAGCGGCCTTAAGAATCTAGTGCAAGATGACATTAGTAACGAATACACCGAAAGACTTAATATGGAACTTGATGTTATTGCAAAAATGGGATATACCGACTATTTTTTAATTGTATCTGATTTTGTAAATTATGCAAAGTTAAAAGGTATACCTGTCGGTCCCGGAAGAGGCTCGGGCGCCGGCAGTTTAGCCGCATATTGTTTAGGCATTACCGGCATTGACCCAATAAAATACGGGCTGTTATTCGAGCGATTTTTAAACCCCGAACGTGTTTCTATGCCTGATTTTGATATTGATTTTTGTTATGTTAGACGCCAAGAAGTTATTGACTATGTTATTTCAAAATATGGTGCAGACCACGTTTCTCAAATAATTACATTCGGTACTTTAAAAGCTAGGGCTGCTGTGCGTGATGTTGGGAGAGTAATGGGCGTTTCATATGCAAAATGCGACTCTGTTGCAAAACTAATTCCACATAAAATAGGGTATAGTATTGATTTAGCATTAGAAGAGTCGAAAGAATTATTAAATAAATACAATACTGATTACGAAATCAAACGAATTATTGATATGGCGCGTAAAATTGAGGGCATACCAAGGCATGCATCTACACATGCCGCAGGCGTGGTTATAACCGATATGCCCGTTTATTGCTATGCTCCGCTTGCACTAGCGATGATACGGTTGTTTCTCAGTATACAATGAATAATCTTGATAAATTAGGTCTATTAAAAATGGACTTTTTAGGTCTTCGAAATCTTACTGTAATAGACGACACGGAAAAAACAATTAGAGATACGATAGACAAAAGCTTTTACTCTAGCGACATTCCTCTTAATGACCCAGATACGCTTAAAATGATGGCCAATGGCGAAACTATAGGTGTTTTTCAGTATGAGTCAGCAGGTATGAGGGCAGTTCTCCGTTCTATGAAGCCTGAAAATATGGAGGATTTAATTGCAATCATTTCATTGTATCGACCGGGGCCTAGGCAGTATATTCCTAAGTACGTCTATTTTAGGCACAATCAATCGAAAATTAAATATGATATTCCTGCTTTAAAACCCGTTTTAGACGTTACCTACGGTTGCATTGTATATCAAGAGCAAGTAATGCAAATTTTTACAACTGTTGCAGGATATTCGCTTGGACGCGCAGATATCGTTAGACGAGCTATGTCGAAGAAAAAACACGATGTTCTATTGCAAGAAAGAAACACCTTTCTTTATGGCGAAAAAGATAAAAACGGAAATTATATTATTGATGGCGCTGTAAAGAGGGGAGTAAGCCCCACCGTTGCTAATAAATTATTTGATGAAATAACTGCATTTTCATCTTATGCGTTTAATAAATCTCATGCTGCTGCGTATGCTCTTGTTGCATATAAAACAGCTTATCTTAAAAGACATTATCCTATGCAGTATATGGCCGCTCTTTTAACTAGCGTTCTAGATTCATCGGATAAACTGTATGAATATTTAAAAGAATGCGAGCGATTAGGTATAAAAATTTTACCACCATCTGTTAATCATAGCGACTTTGGGTTTACAGCCTGTAATGACGGTATACGGTTTGGATTGCTTGCAGTAAAAAACATTGGCAAAAATTTAATTTCTACAATTATTGATGAACGAAATCGTAATGATAAATTTATATCTCTCGCGGATTTTTTGAAACGAACTAGTACAATTGCACTTAACAACAGAGCGGTAGAAAGCTTAATTAAATCCGGTGCGTTGGACGAATTCGGTTATAATAGGCGCAGCCTAATACTTTCCGCAGAGGACATTTATCACTATATTGAGCTTGAGCGTAAATATAAAACAGGAGGTCAAGTATCCTTGTTTGGCGCTCAATCTAATATATATAACTTGAAAATTACGCAATCGGAAGAGTTTCCCTTTAATGATTTTCTAAGTTTCGAAAAAGAGGCTACTGATTTTTATATTAGCGGTCATCCTTTAAGCCGCATAACTAAATTTAAATCTTTAATAGGCGCTACAAATATAGAAGATATTATTGATGGTGTTGAAACCGGCGAGATAGTTGACGGATTAGCTGTAACTTTGCTTGTTTTGGTTTCTGCAATCAAATCAAGAAAAAGTAAAAATAAGAAAATTTATCTTAATATGCTTTTAGAGGATTTGAGCGGTTGCATTTCGGCAATAGCTTTTGATTCGGTTTTGGCTTATTCTAAAGACGCTTTGGCGGTTAACGAAATATACGTAATCAAAGGCAAGGTGGAGATGCGCGAAGATGCGCCTCCTGAAATAATTTGTTCAGGTATAAAAAAATTCAACAAGGATGAATATGTTAATGTTAAAGAAATCGAGCTTGATGAGTATATAGATGCTTCTGCGGTTATAGTAAATATAAGTAACGAATCAAAATTAAAAAAACTTGAAACGATAACTAAATTATATACTGGAAATCTAAAAATAATTGCAAAAAAACCAAACGGAGAAAAAGTGCAAATTGGTTCTATTTCTAATAAAAAAAGGATAGTTAATTCAATTTGTGAAATTTTTGGCAATGATTTAGTTAAAATATTAAATTAAATAGTATAAAACTATTGACATTTGCAAAAATTTTATATATCATATCATTAGTTTGTTTTTAAAAAAAGGTGATTGTATGTGTGGTAAAGTAAAAACAATTGGAATTTTAACAAGCGGTGGCGATGCCCCTGGTATGAATGCTGCAATTCGCGCGGTTGCCAGAACTGCTATTCAGAGAGGCCTTAAAGTTTTTGGCATTAACAGGGGATATAACGGACTAATCGAAGGCGATGTTTTTCCAATGGAAGAACGTTACGTTTCAAATATTATTCATGGCGGCGGAACCTGTCTTTATACAGCAAGAAGTCCAAAGTTTAAAACCGAAGAAGGCGTAAAACTTGCATGTGATAACTGCAAAAAATTCGGTATAGATGGCATTGTTGTTATTGGCGGCGATGGTTCTTATCGTGGCGCTCGTGATTTATCTTTGAGTGGTATTCCTTGTGTTGGCATTCCGGGTACAATAGATAACGATATTTCATCAACCGACGAAACTATTGGTTTTGATACTGCCATGAACACGGCAATGGTTATGATTGACAGACTACGTGATACTTCACAATCTCACGATAGATGTTCGGTTGTAGAGGTTATGGGCAGACATTGTGGCGATATCGCCCTAAAAACCGCTATTGCTACCGGCGCTACGTCTGTTTTAATACCTGAAATTGAGTTTGATTTAAAACGTGATGTTTTTGATAGAATTATTGAAGGCAAACGTCGTGGTAAAAACAATTTTATTGTTGTAGTTGCCGAGGGCGTTTGTAGTGACGGTTCCGTTGGCGATATTTTTGAAATTGCTAAAAAAATCGAAGATGCAACAGGCGTTGAAGCCCGTGCTACAATTTTAGGCCACGTTCAAAGAGGCGGTAGCCCAACTTTGCGCGATAGAGTACTTGCTAGTAGGTTTGGTAGTTATGCCGTAAGTCTTCTTTTGCAAGGCATTGGCAATCGTGTTGTTTGTTTGAAAGATAACGAGATTGTCGATTACGATATTTACGAAGCTCTAGAAATGAAAAAATCTATTGATAAAAATCAATACGAAATCGCATACGAAATTTCAATATAATTATATAGCAGCAACTTTTTCTACAAGCGAGGAGAACAAGTTGCTGCTTTTTTAAGGAGAATTTATATGAGTGTAGCAATTATTACAGGTGCATCATCAGGAATTGGTAAAGAGTTTGCCATGCAAATGAAAAACATTAGCGATATAACAGAATTTTGGCTAATCGCAAGAAGAGAAGATAAGCTTAATGAGCTTGCAAATGAGCTGCAAAAGAATTGTAAAATTTTACCTTTAGACCTTTCAACAAAGAAAGGCCTTACCGAATATTTAAACATTCTTAAAAACGATATGCCAAAAGTAAAATACTTGGTTAACGCAGCAGGATACGGTAAATATGGAGATTTTAATGTTGTAGATACTAAAACTGCGTTTAATATGATCGATTTAAATATTAAGGCTTTGCTATTCGTTACCCAAGAAACTATTCCATACATTGAGAATGGTGGGTATATTATACAAATCGGTTCTGCTTCTACATATAATCCACTTCCAAATCTAAATGTATATGCATCAACAAAAACGTTTGTTAAGCACTATTCAAGAGCGCTTAATATTGAACTAAAAGCCAAAAACATATCAGTAACTACTGTTTGTCCCGGTTGGGTTAAAACCGATTTCTTTACTCGCGCAGATATTGATACATATTCTAATAAAAGTTTTGCTAAACCAATGGTTAAAGCAAGTGATGTTGTAAAAAAAGCATTAAAAGATGCTAAAAAGCGCAAAGACATTTCTATGTATGCACTATTCAACAATACGCACCATTTACTATCAAAAATTTTACCGCATAAACTTTTAATTAGTATGTGGATGAAAATGCAAAACAAATAAAATCCATTGAAATTAACGCCATCGTGTGTTAGTATAATCTAAAGTAATAATTTGGCTCGTTTGGCAGGGATATATATGAAATTCAGTGTGGGAATAATTGGATGCGGTGTTATTTGTGAAAATCATATAATTCCGTTAATACAGAACAGCAATACGGAACTAGTTGCAGTTTGTGATATAGTAAAGGATAAAGCTTTAAATATAGCAAATAAATTTGAATGTAATGCCTATTTCGATTACAAAGATATGCTAAAAAGCGAAAAGCTCGATAGTGTTCATATTTGCTTGCCACATTATCTCCATTCAGAAGTAGCCATATATGCAATGCAAAACGGGGTAGACGTTCTTTGTGAAAAGCCAATGGACATTTCATGTAAAAATGCTTGTTTGATGAAAAAAATTTCGATAGATACAGGTAAAAATCTAGGGATTATCTTTCAAAACCGATATTCTACGGGACCTAAGTTTATAAAAGAAAAGCTTAAAAATGGTGATTTGGGTAGAATTATAAGTGCAAGCGCAGAGCTTATGTGGTATAGAGACCAAGAATATTATGATAGTGCTAACTGGCGTGGTAAATGGGCCACGGAAGGTGGTGGCGTTACTATCAATCAAGCAGTCCACACTCTCGATATGTTGAGATGTTTAATAGATTGTGAAGTTGAAGAAGTTAAAGCAACTCTTTCCCATAAGGGCAAAACCAACGTCGAAGTAGAAGATACTTGTGAAGGAACTATACTTTTTAAAAATGACGTTAAAGCGGTGTTCTTTTTTAGTAATAATTTTGTTGGTTTTCAGCCACCTAGAATTGTTCTTAATTGCGAAAATGCAACTGTTGAAATTAAGGGGCCGGACGCAATAATCACATACAATAATGGTATAACCGAATCTGTTTGTCATAACGATGAAGTTGTTCAAATTGGTAAGCAATGTTACGGAACGGGGCATTTTGCACAAATCGACGAATTCTATTCTAGTGATAGGGTAGAAAAAGCTAAAGCTATGTTAGAAGAAGCGTTAAAGACACAAAAAATCCTTGAAATGATTTATAAACATAAATAATAAAGGTGCACTTTTTTAAGTGCACCTTTTGAAATTATACTCGAAAATGAATTGGAAGACCGTTCTTCATTTTAATAATTTGTTCACCTTGAATTAAGGGTAAGAAATACTTAACAGCATCGTCATTAACATTATTGCATTCTGCGTTAATCCATTCTTTTGGGAAAAATCTTTCTTTATTTGCTACGTCTTTAGCATCAACAGTTTCTATAGTTACAGTATAAGGAATGTTTGTAAGACGCTTAAATGACATCATTTTGCCGCTTTGGCCATTAACCGCAGCGATAACTGCATGCTCTGCAATCTTTTTTGCCTCATCTATATCAGTTTTAGAGCTAATATGTGATGAGCAACGTTGCATAACATTAAGTTCTATCGAACGAACTTTGCATCCGATTTCTCGGCTTACTTCGTTTTCTAAAATCTTGCCTATGCCACTAAGCATTTCGTGCCCGAAACTATCAACAATTCCTTTGCCATAATCAACTTCAGAATTCATTTTTTCTAATTTAACACCTTCAGATACTGCTACAATTACAGCTTTGTGAACTTGTTGAGCTTTTCTAACATCATTTATAAATTTAGATATTGAAATTTTGCTTTCAGGCAAATAAATCAAGTGTGGAGCGTATTCGCCATTTGCTCTTAGAACACATGAGGAAGCAGTTAACCAGCCTGCGTGTCTGCCCATTACTTCGATTATCGTAACAGAATCTATACTGTAAACAGAGGAATCTCTAATTATCTCTTGAATAGATGTTGCAACATATTTAGCTGCGGAACCAAAGCCAGGGGTGTGGTCGGTTAGTTCTAAATCATTATCAATCGTTTTCGGTATGCCGATAATTTTAATATCTTTGCCAAGATCTTTAATGTATTCGCTAAGTTTAGCAACGGTGTCCATTGAATCGTTACCGCCGATATAGAAGAACGCGCCAATACCATGCCTTTCAAAGCAAGATACAATTTTATCGTAAATTTCTTTGCTTTCTGAAGCATCAGGCAATTTGTATCTGCAAGAGCCAAGACAAGTTGAAGGGGTTTGCTTTAAAAGTTCCATATCTTCGTCTGTGCGAATAACTGAATTTAACTCTACTAGGTTATCATTTATTATTCCTTCGATACCATTTATAGAACCAAAAATGTGATCTATAGATGACTCTTTTAGAGCTTGCTTATAAACGCCAAGTAGGGAAGCGTTAATAGCGCAGGTAGGCCCGCCAGATTGTGCAACTGCAATATTCATATTTATCCTCCATTTTTAAAACTACTTAAATTATAACATAAAAAGTATGCTAGTCAATGATTATTGATAAAAATCTACCATTTTAACAAAATAGAGAGAAAATAACAGTAATTTTTATCTGTCAAGGAAAAACACTTGACAGTGTTGATTTCTTGTGATATAATGTGTTAGAAATTTAGTTGAGGTGGTATTTTGGCAAAAGATTTGAATTATTCTGCTTTGTTAGATTATTATGGCGCCATGCTTACCGATAAACAAAAAGATGCTTTAACTTTGTATTACAACGAAGACCTTTCGCTGTCGGAAATTTCTGAGATTTTAGAAATTTCACGACAAGGTGTTATGGATATAATCAGAAGAGGAGAAGCGCAATTAAATCAATTAGAACATGGGTTAAAATTAAGTGCTCTTTATTCGGAAATTTCTTCTGTAACATCGGAACTAGAAAAAGTTATTTCTGATATTGATGACAATAACCTTCGTGAAAAGCTAAGAAACATATTAAATAAATTACAGTAAAGGGGTGTTAACGTTGGCTTTTGATAATTTAAGCGAAAAACTTAATGGTGTTTTTAAGCGTTTACGTTCTAAAGGTAAACTTAATGAAAAAGACGTTAAAGATGCTATGCGTGAAGTTCGATTAGCTTTAATAGAGGCTGACGTTAACTACAAGGTCGCCAAAGACTTTACAAATAGTGTAACTGAAAAATGCATTGGCGAGAAAGTTATGGAAAGTCTTACAGCACCTCAGATGGTTGTAAAAATCGTTCGTGATAGTATGACCGAACTTATGGGTGGCCAACAAGCAAGAATAAATACCGCTTCAAAAATTCCAACTGTTATAATGATGTGCGGTTTGCAAGGTTCCGGTAAGACTACTCATAGCGCAAAACTTGCTAAACTTCTAAAAAAACAAGGCCATAGACCAATGCTTGTTGCATGTGATATTTATAGACCTGCGGCCATTGAGCAGTTAAAGGTGGTTGGTGAATCGGTTGGAGTTCCAGTTTTTGAAAAAGGAACTCAAAAACCTGAAATTACTGCCAAAGAAGCGGTAAAACACGCTAGAGATTATGGTAATGATTTCATTATTCTTGATACTGCTGGTCGTTTGCATATAGACGAAGAACTTATGCAAGAGTTAACAAGAATTAAATCAGCAGTTGACGTTAATGAAATAATGCTTGTCATCGACTCTATGATAGGTCAAGACGCGGTCAATATTGCTAAAAGTTTTAATGATTTATTAGAAATTAACGGCGTTATCTTAACCAAACTTGACGGCGACACCAGAGGCGGTGCTGCACTCTCTGTAAGGGCCGTTACCGGCAAACCAATTAAATATGTTGGTACTGGAGAAAAGATGGAGGACCTTGAAGAATTCCATCCAGAGCGCATGACTTCAAGAATACTCGGCATGGGCGACGTACTTTCGTTAATTGAAAGAGTAGAAGACCAATTAGACGAGAAAAAAGCACTTGAAGCCGCCAAACGTTTAGAAGAAAATAAATTTGATTTAAACGATTTGCTTGAACAATTTCAACAAATCAAAAAAATGGGTTCCTTAAAACAAATTATGTCGATGATACCCGGTATGGCTAACCAACTTAAAGATGTTGATTTTGATGAAAATCAGTTTGCAAGAATAGAAGCAATAATACATTCAATGACAAAAAAGGAAAAATCTAAACCGGATATTCTCAATGCTTCCAGAAAGCGTAGAATTGCTGCAGGTTCCGGCACTTCGGTTGAAGAAGTCAACAAATTACTTCGTCAGTATGAGCAAATGAGAAAAATGTTCCGCCAATTTAATACCAAAGGCAAAGGGAATAAAAAAATGCGCCGAATGATGAATGGTATGGGCGGTTTTGGTGGAATGGGCGGAATGCCACCAGGTTTCCCAATGTGATTTAAAACAGTTATCTCTGTTTTTAGATAAAAATATTACTTATAGGAGGTGTAACACATGGCAGTTAAAATCAGACTTCGCAGAATTGGTGCTAAAAAAGCTCCTTTCTATCGTGTTGTTGTTGCAGATTCACGTTATCCTCGTGATGGTCGCTTCATCGAAGAGATTGGTTATTATGATCCTACAAAACAGCCTTCTGTTGTTAAAATCGACGGAGAAAAAGCTAAAAAATGGATTGCTAACGGCGCTCAGCCTACAGATACCGTTAAGGCTCTTCTTAAGAAAGATGGCGTTCTTTAATATTTACGCTGATTTTAGCATAGTTACTGCAAGCCGCAGCTTAACTATCTGTGTTATTTAATTCTTTTTGTGCGGCAGACTGGAGATTATTATGACTGAGTTATTAGTTACAATTGCACAAGGCTTAGTAGAGCTACCTTCTGAGGTTACTGTTACTGTTGATGAGCCTAACGAGGAGGGCATCATCGTTTTCCATCTTCATGTTGCTGAAAACGATATGGGCCGCGTAATTGGTAAACAGGGTAGAATTGCAAAATCAATTCGCACTGTTATGCGTGCAGCTGCAAGCCGTGAAGGCAAAAAAGTTGCAGTGGAAATCGACTAATTTCTAGCAATATGGCGGTCGAAAAATCGGCCGCCATATTTTAAAATCAAATGTTTGAGGTTTAATATGATTAAAGAGTTTATAGAGTGCGGCGAAATTGTTGGCACACACGGTGTTAGAGGCGAAGTTAGAGTTAATCCTTGGTGTGATACACCTGCTTTTTTAACTAAATTTAAAAAATTTTATCTTGATAATACCGGTGTAGCAAATATAAAAGTTATTAGTTCACGTGCCGCTAATAACATTACCTTAGTTAAATTTGAGAATATTGACAGTGTTGAAAAAGCAGAAAAGCTGCGCGGTACTGTTATTTATATAAAGCGCGATGACGCAGATTTAGGTAATAGACATTTTATTGAGGAAATAATTGGTTGTTCTGTTTTTTGTAACGAAACCGGTAAAAATCTTGGTGTTGTTACTGACGTTATACCATTACCCGCAAACGATGTTTGGCAAATATCAAACGACGGTAAAGATTATCTAATTCCTGCAATAGACGACGTTATCGTTTCTGTGGATGTTGCCAACGATAAGATTATTATAAATCAGTTGAAAGGCATTTTTGATGATGAAGATTGATATCATGACTCTCTTTCCTGATATGTGCAACGCATTTTTAGGCGAAAGCATTATTGGCAGGGCAATTGAAAGTGGTAAAGTTGAAATTAACTGTCATAACATTAGGGATTATACTTTAGATAAGCATAATAGGGTAGACGATGCGCCGTATGGTGGCGGAATGGGTATGATTTTGCAAACACAACCCATATATGATTGCTTTAAAGCAATTACCAAAGATTGCACCGATAAATCGCACGTAATATATATGTCTCCTCAAGGAAAAAACTTTAATCAAAGTAAGGCTTGCGAACTTTCTAAACTCGAGCATATTGTTATTTTGTGCGGTCATTATGAGGGTGTCGACCAACGTGTTATTGATGAGATTGTTGACGAAGAAATTTCGATAGGTGATTTTGTTATAACGGGTGGCGAAATGGCAGCGCTTGTTGTGGCAGATGCGGTATCAAGACTGCTACCTAATGTTTTATCTGATGACGTTTGTTTTGAAGAAGAAAGCCATTTTTCAGGTCTGTTAGAATACCCACAATACACAAGACCACAAGAATGGAGAGGCAGAACAGTCCCCGAAATTCTTGTGTCAGGCCATCACGCTAATATAACTAATTGGCGTAGAGAAAAATCCATTGAAACTACCTATTTTAAACGTCCGGATTTGCTAGAAACCGCAAATTTAAGCGAAAAAGATATAAATTTCTTGTCAAAATTAAAAGAAGAAAATTAATTAATGATTTCGTTAGCATTTTGCACAAATATAAATTGTAAAAATTAAGCCATATTGGAATATAATTAGAACTAATAAAATTTCTTGTCAATTTTCTTGACGAATGAATATTCTGTGGTATAATACTAATAGCATAAAAATTTCGCTTTTGCGTTATTATTCTATTGATAGGAGATTAAAGTTATGTACGTTAAAGATGTTGTTGTTCAAAATCAAGTTGGTTTACATGCACGTCCTGCAACTTTCTTTATTCAGAAAGCAAATGAGTTTAAGTCTCCCATTTGGGTTGAGAGAGAAGAAAGACGCGTTAACGCAAAAAGCCTTTTAGGCGTTCTTTCCCTTGGCATTCTTGGTGGAAGTGAGATTCGCATCATTGCCGATGGCCCCGACGAGCAAGCTGCTGTAGATGGCCTTGTTGAGTTGGTTGAATCAGGTTTTGCAGAATAATTATGTATTAAAAGGCTTAATTTAGCCTTTTATATCCGGGTGTGGCTCAGTTTGGTAGAGCGCTTGAATGGGGTTCAAGAGGCCGCTGGTTCGACTCCAGTCACTCGGACCAAAAAAACCGTAGCAGTTTGCTACGGTTTTTTCTATTTTAAATTTATAAGGCAACATTGGCTATCTTGCGTGTTAACTAAAATTTCGTGTAGTATAGATGCATGTTCGCCCAAGTCTTTTGATAGTCGCTTAAAAATTGCTATTACATCAGGGTCATCGGTTTCATTTGCATAGGCCTCATAATTATTGACCATATCCATTGATTTTTGCCACGCGTAAAAAACTCTATCTCTGATTGTGATATTAAATCCGTGCTTTGTATCCAAAATAACACACCTCCATTAAGTGTATTATTTCGAATTACTTTAATTTTATACAAAAAACAAGCACCCGTTGTGTCGGGTGCTTTAAGATTAGATTTTACCTTTTAAAGCTCTATCAAGCCAAACCGATGCAAAGTCCATAGCTGTATATAAACCTACTTTTTCGCCTTTTTTAACTACTTTTTTAGCGGCGGATAAGCTATCATCGGTAAGTTGAAGTTCAATTGAAACTTTTTCAGCTATATCAGCTTCGCCAACTTTTTTAGTACTTAAAATTTTTAAAACTACAATATATTTATCGGTAAGATTACCATAATATATTTCGTTTTTCTTGCGCACGATAGGCTTACCTTTATACTTTAAAAGTTTTGAATTATCCAAACAAAACAACTCCTTAACATTAGATTATATAGACAGGGGATAACCCCTGTCTATATTTTAATCGGCAATATAAAATTTTACCATATTTTGCAGTAATAAATCACGGTCAACCTTTCTTATTAGACTACGCGCATTATTGTGCGTAGTAATATAGGTTGGGTCTTCAGACAGAATATAACCAACAATTTGATTAATTGGGTTGTAGCCTTTCTCTTTTAATGCACTATAAACCAAGTACATAATTTCACGTATTTCTCGCTCTTGTTCGCTACCTATTGAGAAGGTCATAGTCTTATCGTTCATATTCTATCACTCCAATTCTTTTACTTTATTTTATATTACTATATTTTCCTATAAATTGCAATAGAAAATTACATTCTAAGTGTTGCACCAGCATCATTTAGTTTTTGGAACACTTTGCTCATTACTTTTTCAACTTGTTCGTCGGTTAAAGTTGCTTCACTTGACCTTAATGTAAGGCTGAACGAAACGCTTTTTTTACCATCGGGAATCTGTGAACCGCTGTAAACGTCGAAAAGTTTAATATCTTCGCAAAGTTTGCCCGAAGCCACTTTAATAGCATCGGTCAAATCGCCAACAAGTATCTCTTTATCACAAAGCAGAGAAATATCTCTTGAAACAGAAGGATATTTAGGTAATGCTTTGAAAATTATTGGCTCTTTGTTAAAGTTATATACTGATAATAGCTCTAACTCGGCGGCGTAAACCTTAGTGTTGATATCGTATTTTTCTGCAATTTTTGGATGAATTTCACCAATGATACCAATAACATTATCGTTATGGATAACTTTTGCTTGTCTACCGGGATGATAATAAACTTCGCTTGATACAGCAAACTTAATATCCATACCTAAAGATTCGTACAATTCTTCAATTATGCCTTTTATTGTAAAGAAATCTTCATCTTCGCCGTAAACACCTAAACAGAGCATTGGTATTTCATCAGGTTGCTCGGTTAGAGGGAATGATTTTGCTTTAAAGATTTTGCTAAGTTCAAACATTCTTACAGCATCAATTTTACGATTATAGTTGGTTGAAAGCGTTGTAAGCATGCTTGTAATTAGTTGCGTTCTCATAGTAGAGTATTCGTCGCCCAATGGGTTTAGAATTTTAACGCCTTTTGAACGCCAGTCATCCTCAGCTATTCCTAAAGTGCTAGCTGCCTTACTACCAACAAATGAATATGTTGCAATTTCTCTTGCACCGTTAGAAATTAACAAAGATTTAATTTTATTATCTATAATTCTTTCTGGTAAAAGTCTACCCCTAGAAACAACACCGTTCATTCGTTTGCCTTGCATGTGGTCGTAACCATATATACGTATAACCTCTTCTGCAATATCTGCCATACCCTCAATATCGTCTCTAAAAGAGGGCACAGAGCAATTAAGAACACCGTCAACCAAAGTGGTAGAAATTTCAAGACGATTAAGAATATTTAGCATTGTTTCGGCAGGAACATCAACGCCAAGTAAATCAACAACGCTCTTTACAGGAACCTTTAACTCTCTGTTTTGAGATAAGCCTTGATTGAGGTCGATGCTACCATCGATAATATCACCTGCATCAAGTTCGTAAATAAGACCAAGTGCTCTTTCCATAGCATATTCAACGTTATTTATATCAACACCATGTTCAAATCTACTACTTGCTTCGGTACGCATACCCAGTGCTCTACCAGTTTTGCGAATATTATCGCGGCGGAACTTGGCACACTCTAAGAACAACTCGGTGGTATCATCTTCAATTTCACTGCTAAAACTACCCATAATACCCGCAAGGCACGAAGGGGATTTAGCATCTGCAATAACTAGCATTGAAGAGTTAAGTGTATGCTCTTTTTCATCAAGTGTTACAATAACTTCGTTTTCGGTTGCATTTCTAACAATGATTTTATTACCCTCAACCTTTTTCTTATTAAAGGCGTGCATTGGCATACCTGTTTCAAGCATAACAAAGTTGGTAATGTCAACAATATTGTTAATAGGGCGCATACCTGCAGATTTTATGCAAGTTTTAAGCCAGGTTGGCGATTCTTTAATTCTCAAGTTAGTAACAACTCTGCCGTAATACCTAGGACATAAATCGAAGTTATGGTTTTCTATTGAAATATGCTCGTTAATATCTCCCCCAACAGTTTTATACTCAGGGATTGGTTTATTAAATTCTTTTTCAAGAACTGTTGCAACTTCTCTTGCAATACCAAGAACGCTTTGGCAATCAGGACGGTTTGATGTAATGCTAAAATCAATAATATAGTCATTCATATTAAGGATTTCACGCATATCAGTGCCTGGTTTTGGCTCTCCATGTAAAATCATAATACCATATACTTCGGCACCTTTGTAATCTGCTTCTGTAAGGCATAATTCTTCGCCAGAGCAAAGCATACCATTTGAGGGAACACCACGCAATTTGCCTTTGGTTATTTTCATACCGTTGGGCAATAGTGATTTGTGAAGCGCAGCAGGAACATAGGCGCCTTCAAAAACATTATCCGCACCTGTTACAATTTGTACAGGTTCATCTGCGCCAATATCAATTTGGCATATAAGTAAATGGTCAGAATCAGGATGTTTTTCAATTTTAAGAATTTTACCGCATACAACGTTTTTCATTGTCTGGGAAACATCTATTAGTTCTTCAATTTCAAAGCCCGCCAAAGTCATTTTATTGCATAATTCTTTAACGGGAACATCTATATCAATGTATCTTTTTAACCAATTAAGTGAAACTTTCATTACGGTAACCTCCTTTATTTATCAAACTGCTCTAAGAAACGTTTGTCGTTTTCAAATAATAGTCTTATGTCGCTGATTTTATATCTGGTTGTAGTAAGTCTGTCAAGACCGATACCAAAGGCAAAACCTGTATATTCTTCAGGGTCAATTCCGCAATGCTTCAATACGTTTGGATGTACCATACCTGCACCTAGGATTTCTATCCAACCGGTTCCCTTACAAACGCGGCACTCGCTATCTTCGCCTTTGCATTTAGGGCAACTTACATCAACCTCAACGCTAGGCTCAGTAAACGGGAAGAAAGATGGACGGAATTTTACCTTTGTATCATCACCATATATTTCTTGTGCAAACTGTTCGAGAATTCCCTTAAGGTCGCACATATTTATACCTTTATCAACAACCAAACCTTCTATTTGATGGAAAACAGGGGAGTGAGTTGCATCAACCTCGTCAGCTCTATAAACTCTTCCGGGGCAGATTATGCGTATAGGCGGTTTTCTTGATGTCATAGTTCTAATTTGTGCAGCCGAAGTCTGTGTTCTTAACAAAAGTTCAGGCGCAAGATAGAATGTATCTTGCATATCTCTTGCAGGGTGGTCATCAGGAACGTTTAGCGCCTTGAAGTTATAGAAATCGGTTTCAACTTCAGGACCGTCAACAACATCAAATCCCATAGAACGAAATATATCAATCATATCGTCTAGAACAATATTTAAAGGATGCAATCCGCCTTTTTTAGAACGCGTACCTGGCATAGAAATATCCAAAGTTTCTTCCTTTAATTTAAGCTCAATTTCTCTTTCTTTTATTTCAGAAAGCATCTTTTCAATTGTTGTTTCAATTTCTGCTCTTACTTTATTTGCAAGTTGGCCGATTATTGGTCTTTCTTCAGGCGATAAACCACCCATTTGCTTTAATACAGCGGTTAGTTCGCCCTTTTTACCAAGATATTTTATTCTTATATCATCAATATCTTGCTGATTTTTTGAGCTTGAGAGCGCTTCAATAGCACTAAGTTTAATTTGCTCTAATTGTTGTTTCATATAACATCCTCCTAAAAAAATAAAAAGCCCGTCCACAAAAGGGACGAAGCCAAAATCTCCGCGGTACCACCCGTTTTTTTGCTAACAAAAGCAAACACTCTTGCAACTTTATAACGGAGTTACCCGTCAACACTTACTTAATGTATAAAAACATTGTTAGGCGTTGCCGCTCGGGAACGAATTTTCTGTTTACTGTTTATAATTTACGCTTTCAGCCATGGCGTAAACTCTCTGCTACAACCTTGCAAACAGTACTAAATTTCCTTCATAGCGTTTCAACTTATAATAATATAACACTTAATTTACATTTTTTCAAGTGTTTTATTTGATTTTTATTGCTTGGTATTGTATAATAATCGAAAGGGAAGTGATATTCATGGATATTTTTCATGAGCAATTAGTAAAAATCAAGCCAACAACTACCGTTATATTATCTAAAATTATTATTTGGATTATGGCAGCAGTTATATGTGTGTTATCGTTTTTAGCAATGATAAAAATTTCTCCGCTGCTATTATTTCTTGGCGCCGCAATTGTGTATTTTGCTTATAAAACAACAACCTCGTTCAATATTGAATTTGAATATTCAGTTACTAACGGTGTTGTTGATATTGATAAAATCATAAACAAAAGTAGCAGAAAAAGATTATTCACTTTTGAATGCAAACAAATCGAAAAAATTGAAAAATTCAATAAAAACGCTTATTCTAAATCACAATACCATCTCTGCACAGATGACCTAGAAAACGCGCTCTTATTTTCAGTAAATTGTGATAATAGCAAGTACAAAATAGTATTATCTCCTAACCAAAAACTAATGGATAATATTAAAATATTCTTGCCAAGGTCGGTTATTAACTAAAACACGAAGGTCGGTAATGCCGACCTTTTACAAATTATTTTGGGTGATATTATGAAACTTTTTTACAGAAACAATATTCGTGCCGTTGAGTCTGCTGCAGAAAATAGCGGCTTTAGCACTTTAAGAATGATGGAAAATGCCGGCAGTGCGGCGGCAAACGTTATACTTGAGAAATATAAGATTAAAGATACTTCAGTTGTTGTTATTGCGGGCAATGGTAACAATGGCGGAGACGGTTTTGTAACTGCCAGAAAACTATATGAAGCAGGTGCAAACGTTTCGGTTGTATTGGCTAGCGGTATGCCAACTTCTAGCAATGCTTCGGAAACGTTAAGCAAACTTTCAAAATTACCACTTCGTATTTACAACGCAACTGACTTTGAATCAAAAACAGTAATAAGATACGCCGATTACATAATTGACGCAATTTTTGGGATTGGTTTTAGAGGTGAACTTGAAGGCAATGTTTTAGATTTAGTTAATGTCGCAAACGAAAGTGCCGCTACAAGAATTTCACTTGATTTGCCTAGCGGATGTGAGTGCGATACCGGTAGGATTGGCAACGCTTGCTTTTGTGCAGATGTTACGATTTCGTTTATAGGTGTTAAACCATGCCACGTTCTATATCCGTCCTCAGATTATTGTGGCAAACTAGTTATGGTCGGTATAGGCATATCTAAAGAGATAATCGATAGTGTCGTTTCGGACGTTTCAATAATTGAAGATACAAAAGTTAAAAATGCGCTACCTGTTATTAAAAAAAGTGCACATAAAGGTTCTAGAGGCACTGCATTATTAGTTTGCGGAAGTTACGGAATGGCAGGCGCAGCAATTTTAAGCGCAAAGGCTGCGTTAAGGTCCGGGGCAGGTCTTGTAAAACTTGCGTTACCGCAAAGTGTTTATCCAATTGCTGCAACATCGCTTTTAGAAGCAGTATATTTGCCGTGTAAATCATCTGCTGATGGCACTATATCTCTTGATGAATTAGATTTGATTTTATTAAACGCTCAAAAATCTAATGCGGTACTTTTGGGGTGTGGCTGTGGTAATACTCAAGAATTATTTGAACTTACCGAACAACTTATATGCAACTCAACTACACCTATTGTAATTGATGCCGATGGAATAAACGCAATCTCTAACGACATAAGTATATTATTGAAAAGTAAAGCATCTATCGTTTTAACCCCTCACCCAGCAGAAATGGCACGATTGCTGAATGTTGACACAGAATACGTTCAAACGCATCGCTTTGAACTAGCAAAAGCTTTTGCACAAAAATTTGGTGTAACATTAGTTTTAAAAGGAGCAAACACCGTTATTGCATTAAAAGACGGCTCGTTGTTTGTATGTATGCATGGTAATCCCGGAATGGCCACAGGGGGCAGTGGCGACGTACTTGCCGGTGTTATTGTTTCGCTTATGGCACAAGGATTACAACCTGAACTCGCCGCAGTATGCGGTGTTAACATTCATTCGGCTGCAGGCGATATTGCTGCTAACAATATGTCTATGCACTCAATGTTACCGTCAGATATAATTGATAGTTTGCCGCAACTTTTCAAAAAACTTGAAAGTTAGTGGTATAATTGAAAAAACTATGTTGTATAATTCTAGTTCTTTTAACACTTGTAGGTTGTAGTGCGCCTAGGCCAATACTCGTAAACAAAGCTGATTATAACGCGATTATCAACATAGTATACAAAGAAAAAAGTTACCAATACAGCATTCATAAAAACTGCAACGAAACTGTTTTTAAATCATGCGGAAAAACGCTTCCCATCGACTTTATAGTTAGTAAAAACAATGTTTCCGCAACCTATAATAACAACACCGAAGATTATTCTGATTCGCTTGATAATTCAGTGGTTAGTATAATCAATAACGTGTTGCAAAAAAGCAATGACAAAGAAGTATATGCTGACTATAATGGCAATTACATACTGCACGACGTAATTAGTGCAGGGGAGTTTGTGTTAAAATTAGATAAGAATGGTTTCCCTGTAGAAATTTCAATCGTTTCAAAGGATTTTCTAATAAAGTTTTCTGACGTAAAAGAGGTGAGCAAGGATAGTGAAAAGCAATGAACGCAGCGAAAAGATTATTTCTTTACGAAAAAAAGCAATGGATTTGCCAAAATCCCCAGGCGTGTACATTATGAGAAATGATAACGGAGAAATAATATATATTGGTAAGGCTAAGGCGCTAAAAAACAGAGTAAGCCAATACTTTGGCAGTGATACTAATCATTCAGAAAAAGTAAGACAAATGGTATCAAACGTTAATGATTTTGAGTATATAATTTGTGATAGTGAGTTTGAAGCGTTAATACTTGAATGTTCATTGATAAAACAACATGGTCCTAAATATAACATCTTGCTAAAAGACGATAAAGGTTATCATTACATTAAAATTACTAACGGTAACTTTAGAACTATTAAAACCGCTTTGCAAAAAGATGACGATACAGCCGAATATATTGGCCCGTACAGTTCCGCTTTTGTTGTAAAGAAAACCGTGGAAGAAGCACAGAAAATTTTCAAACTTCCTCACTGTGGTAAAGAGTTTCTTGGCAAAAAAGAGCAAGCCAGACCTTGCCTTAACTATTATATTGGTGCTTGCAGCGCCCCTTGCAGTAATAAAATAAAAAAAGCCGAATACGAACTTATGGTCGATGATGCTATCGATTTTATAAAGGGTGGTTCTAAGCTTTCTGTAAAAGAATTAGAAAAAGAAATGAGCGTAGCTTCTGAAAATTTAGAATTTGAAAAAGCTGCAAAACTTAGAGACAGAATCAAAGCAATTAAAAGCATAGCAGAGAAGCAGAAAGTGATTTCTTGTTCATACGATAATCAAGATGTATTTGCTTTTGTTTCAAGTGAAAATAAGGTTAGCGTAGAAATTTTTATTTTTAGAAATTCTAGATTGTGTGATAGAAAACAATACTATTTAGACATTGATGAAGAATTGTATAGTTTTCGCTCGTCGTTTATTAAACAATACTATCTAACTCATGAAATTCCAAAAAGAATTGTAATTGATGATAATTTTGAAGATGATGAACTTATTTCAAGATTGCTAAGTGAAAAGTTGGGCAAGAGAGTTGAAATAATCATACCTCAAATAGGAGAACAAAAACGCTTGGTTGAGATGTGTAGCGCTAATGCAGCAGAGTATATGTCAGAGATGACAGGGAAAAAATCTCGCTCGATCTCAGCGCTTGAAGAATTACAGAAACTGCTAAATCTAGATGAATTGCCAAAATATATTGAATCTTATGATATATCACACACTATGGGGCATGAAAACGTTGCAGGTATGATTGTTTTCCAAGACGGTAAGCCTTTAAAAAGTGCATATAAAAAATTCAAAATAAAATCATTTGTAGGACAAGATGATTATCGCTCGATGGCCGAGGTTATTGAACGAAGATTTTTAGAATATCTAAATCCTCAAAAAGAAGATAGCGGTTTTGCTAAATTGCCCGACTTAATACTTCTAGATGGTGGAGTTGGACAACTTAACGCCGTAGAATCAGTGTTAAATAGATTGGGCATTAAAGTCAACGTATTTGGCATGGTAAAGGATAGTAAGCATAAGACAAGCGCTATAACAAGCAGTGGTGGGCAAATAACGATAAAGTCAAATCGTTCAGCATATACTCTTATTTCAAACATTCAAGAAGAAGTGCATAGGTTTGCAATTGGGTATCACAGAAAAAGTGCTACAAGAGTTATGCTTGAAACCGAGTTAACCGAAATACCAGGAGTCGGTAAAACCACCGCCGAAAAATTATTAAGACAATTTAAAACGATTTCTGCAATAAAAAAGGCTAGTACGACAGAATTGTGCAAAGTTAAAGGGCTTTCTAAGAGTACAGCCCAAAACATTTTCATATATTTTAATACCAAGGAATAAACGTTCCTTGGTATTATTTTTTACGTTTAATAATAGACTTTATAAAAGGGCGTGATGTTTTGGAGAACAATCAAGAAACTTTAGTAAAAAAACATAAATCAACAGTTAACTTTATACTTTTCAGAGCGATAGTTATTTTCTTACTAATAATATCGCTAACTATACTTAAATTTGTGTTTAATGACACATTTCAGTATATTAAAACATTATTCAACGAAAATGTTGCAATAGATATTACTGCCGACTATTTTAAAAGCGCGGGCGGTGAATAGCTTTGTTATCGTTTTTAATAGGTAAAACAAAAGTTAGTATATCTTTTTCTTTTACTGTATGCATAACCTTACTTGCTGTTTTAGATAAAACAGGATTGATGTTTGTTTCGTTATTTGCGGTGCTTTTTCACGAAATAGGGCATTATATAGCATTGCAATTGTTAGGCATTAAAGACATAGAAATTTCTTTTGTTTTAACTTCGGTAAAACTTTTATTACGCGAGCAATTATCTAACAAAAAGTCCGCTATAATTGCCATCGCAGGTCCGACAGTAAATTTATTGTTGTCGTCATTACTTCTACACAAAAATTATTACATTAAATACTTTGGCGTTGCCAATTTCATTCTTTTTTTATTTAATATGTTACCGATAGCTAACCTAGACGGCGGCGATATAGTAAAATATTTACTTTATATCTTATTTAAAAATAAAGCAGAAAAAATGTTTTGCATAGTATCAATTTTAGTTTTAACACTAGTTTTAACACCTGTGGGTGTATTTTTTATGCTAAAATATAACAATCCTACTGTTATATTGGTAAGTATTTACTTAATTATTATGTCATATATAAAAGTTTAAGTTGAAAGATTTGCAATTATGGTTTAAAATGTATGATAGTACCTTTGTGGAGGAAGTTTAATTGGATAACGAAAAATTTGAGCAACTATTATTATCAGTTCAAAAGCCTGGCAGATATTCAGGTGGAGAACTCGGTAGCGTAATTAAAAATAAAGATGACGTAGATGTAAGATTTGCGTTTTGTTTCCCTGATACGTATGAAATAGGCATGTCGCATCTTGGAATGAAAATACTTTATTCTCAATTTAATGCAAGAGACGATATTTGGTGTGAGCGCGTTTTTGCACCTTGGATTGACTTTGAAGAAGTTATGAGAGAGAATAACTTACCTTTATTCGCATTAGAAAGCAGAGACCCTATTTCAGAGTTTGATATTATCGGTTTTACCTTGCAATACGAAATGAGTTATACTAACGTATTAAATATGCTTGATCTAGGTGGCATACCTATTCGTTCAAAAGACCGAAAATCATTAACACCACTTGTTGTTGCCGGAGGCCCTTGTTGTTGTAATCCGGAACCTCTTGCAGATTTTGTGGATTTGTTCTTCTTAGGTGAAGGTGAAGAAGTGGATTTACAAATAATCGACCTTTATAAAAAGCACAAAGCAAGTGGGAATAAACAAGAATTTTTAAAAGAAGCAGCTCAAATAGAAGGCGTGTATGTACCTTTGTTATATGATATTTCTTATAATGATGATGGTATAGTTTCAAAAATCACGCCTAAAGAAACCGCACCCAAAAAAGTTAAAAAAAGAATAATTAAAGACCTTAATAATTGTCATTATCCGGAAAATTTCATAACACCTTATATTGATATTGTACACGACAGAGTGGTGCAAGAAATTTTCAGAGGTTGTATCCGTGGTTGTCGTTTTTGTCAAGCAGGCTATATTTACCGTCCTGTGCGCGAGAAAAGCGTAGAAACCATAAACAAACAAGCAAAATGCCTATGTGAAACAACAGGTTATGATGAAATATCTCTTTCATCATTAAGCACAAGTGATTACACTCAAATTGAGCCATTACTTAACAGCATGCTGGACTGGTGCAATAAAGATAACATAAGCGTTGCATTACCATCTTTAAGAATTGATAATTTTTCAGAGGATTTATTAGAAAAAATAAGCGCAATTCGTAAAAGTGGTTTAACCTTTGCGCCCGAAGCAGGCACTCAACGTTTACGCGATGTTATAAATAAAAACATAACCGAACAAGAGATAATTAGCACCTGCGAAATGGCATTTCGTGGCGGATATACAGCTGTTAAACTATATTTTATGTTAGGTTTGCCAACAGAAACAGATGATGATTTACTAGGAATTATAAAACTTGGGCAAAAAATCGTAGACACATATTATTCTATGCCGGACAAGCCAAAAGGCAAGGCAGTTAATGTATCTATTAGTGTTTCTTCGTTTGTACCAAAGCCGTTTACACCATTCCAGTATGAGCCTCAAGATACACTTGATGAAATTAGGCGCAAACAAATGTTACTTAAAGATAATGTTTCGTCAAAGAAAATATCATTAAGCTATCACGATTCTTCTACTAGTTTTTTAGAAGGAGTTCTTGCTCGCGGAGACAGAAGACTATGTAACGTGATTGAAAAAGCATGGAAAAGCGGATGTAAATTTGATAGTTGGAGTGAATGTTTTTTAGTAAATAATTGGTTAGAAGCATTTAAAACTGAAGAGTTAGATCCTGGCTTTTATGCTAATAGAAAACGTGAATACGGCGAGGTTTTACCTTGGTCACACCTTGACTATAGTGTAAGTGAAGAATTTTTGATAAACGAAAACAAACTAGCACACGCCGAAACCACAACCCCTAACTGCAGAGAGAAATGTTCTGCGTGCGGTGCAGCGTGCTACGGGGAGGGTGTTTGCTTTGAAAAACGTTAGAATATACTTCAAAAAATTCGGTAGAATGAAATTCGTATCACATCTTGATATGAACAGATTTATGTGCAGACAACTTCGATTGTCAAAATTACCTATCTGGTACACAGAAGGTTTCAATCCACATCCATACGTAACCTTCTTATTGCCTTTATCTTTAGGGTTTGAAAGCGATTACGAAATAATGGACATTCGCTTAACTGACGATGATTTTCCCTTGTCATCGGTTAAAGACAGTTTGTCTGCTGTTATGCCGGAATATATTGAAATTTTTGATGTAAAGGAACCAATTAACAAACCCGGTAAAATTGGATTTGCCAAATATCAAATAATTTTTACTAAATTCGATAAAGAACTACCTCAATTACTTTCTAAGTTTTTGCTTAGTGAAAGTATTGTTGTAGAGAAAAAAGGCAAAAAAGGTAATATTAAAACTATTGATTTAGCGCCGAAAATTTCTGATTTTTCTGTTGATTTAAAAGATAATAAGTTGTTTCTTTCTGTAGTATTACCTGCCGGAGGAGCGGACAATATTAACCCTACGCTATTACTTTCCGCTTATGGCGAATTACCATATTACAACGTTAAAAAAGTTATGGTATATGATACCGATATGCGTAAATTCGAGTAAATTTTGTGCTATTTTCAAATTGGAGGATAATAAAATGAAGCACGATTTAACTATGCTAGTTGATTTATACGAGCTTACTATGGCAAATGGTATGCTTAACAGTGGAGAAAAAGACACGATTGTGTACTTCGATATGTTTTTCAGACGAGTTCCGGACGGCGGTGGATATGCAATTATTGCAGGTATACACCAGTTAATAGAATATTTAGAAAATCTAGAATTTACTAGTGAAGATATCAAATATCTAGAAAGTCTTAACTTGTTTAATGAGGAGTTTATAAATTATCTCAAAAACTTCAAATTCAGTTGCGACGTATGGGCAATACCCGAAGGAACCCCTGTTTTTCCAAAAGAACCTATAATAACGGTTCGCGGTCCTGTTATGCAAGCTATGATGATTGAAACGACATTACTCTTAATCATCAATCATCAATCTTTAATCGCAACTAAATCTAATAGAATCGTTAGAGCAGCAGAAGGGTGCCCCGTTGTTGAATTTGGCGCAAGACGTGCGCAAGGCGCTTCTGCCGCGGTTTTTGGCTCGCGTGCAGCATATATTGGCGGTTGTCTTGGTACTTCTAACCTTGAAGCGTCAAAACTATATGGCATAACCCCTTACGGAACTATGGCACATAGTTGGGTTCAGATGTTTGAA
>JAZOQV010000012.1:0-54020 GCA_045656265.1 Acutalibacteraceae bacterium
ACGAAGGATAATTTGAGGTACGTTGGCAAAAGTTTCAACGTTATTTTCAACAGTAGGTTTGCCGAATAGACCCTTAATTGCAGGATAAGGAGGACGAGGTCTAGGCTCACCACGATTACCCTCAATAGAGGTCATAAGAGCAGTTTCCTCACCGCAAACGAATGCGCCTGCGCCAAGACGGATGAATAGGTCGAAATCGAAGCCTGAACCAAAGATATCTTTACCTAATAGGCCATACTCTCTAGCCTGGTCGATAGCAATTTGCAAACGTTTAACAGCGATAGGATACTCTGCACGAACATAAACGTAACCTTCTGTTGCACCGATTGCATAACCTGCAATAATCATAGCCTCAATAAGTGAGTGAGGGTCGCCTTCTAGAACGGAACGGTCCATAAATGCACCTGGGTCGCCCTCGTCGGCATTACATACAACATATTTTTGGTCTGCTTTGTTAGGAGCGGTTAATGCCCATTTACGACCTGTGGGGAAACCACCGCCGCCACGGCCACGAAGACCTGAATCGGTAACGCACTTAATAACATCCTCAGGAGTCATTTCGGTAAGAACTTTACCGAGTGCTGCGTAACCGTCCATTGCGATATACTCGTCAATATTTTCAGGGTCGATAACACCGCAGTTTCTTAAAACAACACGGTTCTGTGTTTTGTAGAAAGCAGTATCGTTAAGCGAAACATTTGCAAGATTCTCAACAACTTCTTCGCCTGTATCTGCATAAACCAAGCGCTCAACTATTCTGCCCTTTAGTAGATGCTCGGAAACAATTTCCTCAACATCCTTTTCTTCAACGCGGCTGTAGAATGTGCCTTCGGGATGAATGATAACAACAGGGCCCAAAGCACAAAGACCGAAACAACCTGTTTGTACGATTTTTACTTCCTCGGTAAGACCTTTTGCTTCAAGTTCTTTTTCGAAAGCTGCTTGAATTTTTACGCTTCCCGATGAAGTACAACCCGTACCGCCACAAATAAGTACATGTGAACGAATCATAAATTATACCTCCAAAATTATACCTGTGTATTGGCAATGGTGTATTCGGCTACTACCTTGCCGCCTTTAAGATGCTGTGATACAACCTTAGCTGCTTTTTCGGCATCCATTTTTACATAAGTAACCTTCTCTTTGTCTGCCTCGTAAACTTCAACGATAGGCTCGTACTGGCAAAGGCCAACGCAACCTGTTTGCGAAACTGTTACTTTTGAAGAAAGGTCTTCTTTGTTAACCCCCTCAACGAAAGCGGCTAACACGGGGCGTGCGCCTGCCGAAATACCGCAAGTTGCCATACCTACAACTACACGAATTTCGCCCGAGCCCTCACGTAGAGCAACCTTGTCCTTCATTCTGTCTTTGATTGCCTGTAACTCTGCTAATGACTTCATATATATCTTCCTTTCTATTTATTGTAAAGGTCTTGGTACTGTTCATATAAGTACGCTTCGACCCATTTAATAACCTCGTAGGTGTTTAGCGGCACACCCTCAAGTTCTGCACGCAGTTCGCGTGTGTCCAAAAAAACTTGTTTTTCATTGTAGGTGTGCTTAAATAAGAAATCTGTATCGGGATGACCTTGTATCAGCGTTACTACCGACTGGGGTGCATCCCCTAAAGGTGTGAAATCTAAATGATTTTTATAAAACACCGCAGTAATTTTTGTTCCGTGGTTTATGGGGTCCGCCTCTTTATGAGTAGAGGTAATACTAAAATTCCCGCCGGTTTGTTCGGCTTCTAATTTAAGTAACGGTATTCCCAAACCCACGCTTCTTGTTGTTCTGGTTGTATAGAATGGGTTTACTACGCTTTTTACCGTATCCTCGTTCATTCCATAACCATCATCTTTAAAGGTAAGGGTAAGAGTTTCATCATTCTCTTCTATCAAAATCTCGGTAAGGGTTGCTTCTGCTTTAACCGAGTTTTCGGCAATATCAAGAATATTAAGTGAAAGTTCTTTCATTCTTTCGCTCCTAACATTTGAAATACCTTGTGCCTTACCAATTTACTGCTATAAGGTTCATCATCTATATCAAAATAGTTTTCCTTATCTCGTATATCCCAAAGAAAATGGGCATCAGAACAAACAAGCGCCAATCGGTTACCTAAATCGTATTTTTCGCGGTATTCTTCGATTTTATCTTTATCGTGAAACTCAACACAGTTAAAGCCTTTTATATCGGGGAAAGTACCCAATGTTGCGATTATGCCATTTGCTTGCCTATCGATATGTGCAGGATAACAAATACCGCCAAATTTTTCGGCAAGTGCCGGACATTCGTCAACCGAAACTGTGGTAGCTGGAGTAAGCAAGTACTCTTCTACCCCAATTTTATTATCTTCACCATCCATAATAATCTGTTCGCCATAAACGTCTACACGATTTTTAAAAAGTATGCGACGCTTTTCTATTTCGCGAGAAAACTCCATAGCATTTTCAAGTTCCTCAAAGAGAAATATAATATGTATATCCTCCGAAGTGGTTAACTCCATACCTGCTATTGGAATTATTCCGTTCCTTTTTGCAGCCTCAAAAAAAGCAGGGCAGTTTTTACACGTATTATGGTCGGTTAAAGCCATTATGTTAAGGTCCGATACCACTCCCATTCCCGCAATGTTCGACGGTGTATTATCATCGTCGGCACACGGGGATAAACAAGAGTGTAGGTGAAAATCGTAATAATACCTATTCATTTAAAGTATACCGTTTAACTTTACTGCGATTTCGTATGCCGCAAGTGAACTTCCCAAAACATTTACGCCTTTTGACTTTGCAGCCTCTAAAACGTCGTTTTCTAAAGTTACACCTTCGGCAAGTATTATACAAGCAGTATCTGCAAGGGTTGCTACTGCAACGGTGTTGATGTTAGACATTATGGTAATCCAAGCGTTATCCGCCCCTGCTCTGCCCATAACCCAACTTAATAGGTCGCCTATGTAAACGCCTTTAATCTCGCGCTCTCCGTCGGGCAAAGTGATGGGTGAAAAAGATTCGATTTTCGCTAACTCATTAACCGTCATTTTCTTCATCCCTTGCTTGTAAGTATTCTTTTAATTCATTTCTAAACCTAATTACACAATCGCTTAAATTGGCATTACCTTTTACAACGTCCTCTGCAAAAGCGCGACAAGTAGGCGCCCCGCAAGAGCCACAGTCGATACCGGGTAGCGACTCCTTAAGTTTTTGGATGTCTGCCATCATTCGCATCGACTCTGCGATACTGCCGCCAAGCCTTGAAATAGGTTTATACTCCGGAAACGTGTTAAAGAAATAATCCTCTGGAATATACTCGCCTGAAACATAGTTGCAAGACACTGGTAAATAGCGTCTTAACCCTTTTAATTTTGCTTTTGCAATATAGGGGTTTTGTACCGCCATAACTCCGCCTACGCAACCGCCTGTACAAGCGTTAAGTTCTATAAACTCCAACTTTGGAATATTTCCGTTATCAATTTGGTCAAGCACGCGGTTAACGTTTTCAATACCGTCTGCAGCAAGATAGTCTTCATTAAAAAGTGAAGTAGCCTCGCCGCCGCTTGTTGCCCAGTTGATACCAATCATACCCGAATTTGAAAGAGATTCAACACTTTCCTCGGGTTTCATTTCGTTAATTAGTTTGAAATATATATCAGATATTGAAACCACGACGTCTACCTGACTTTTATATTCACCGAAACCGTTTTTCACGTAACTAACCTTTGCAGGACAGGGTGATATAAAACAGGTGCCAATTTCCTCGGGTTTTAACTCGGGATGTTCGCGAATAGCCTTATCTCTGGCAAGTTTTGCCGCTATTTCCATTGGCGGTAACATTGGCATAATGTTATCATTCAAAGATGGATACCTTAAACCAATAAGCCTTACCACCACGGGGCAAGCCGAACTGATAACCGGCTTTTTAATGCCCTCGGTTTTAAGATACATTCTGGTATATGCCGAAACAAGTTCCGCTGCAGCAGATACCTCGAACACATCGTCAAAGCCAATTTTTTTAAGGCCATTAAGAACATAATCAACATCGTCTAAATTTTCAAACTGACCATAAAGTGTGGGGGCGGGCAACGCAATCTTCCACTTGAATTTATCCATAGTTTCAAGTTTGCTATATGCCGCCTTCTTAGCCTTACCTGTACATACGCGTATACACTCGCCACAATCAATACAACGCTCTCCGTTAATAACCGCGTGGTTATCTTTTATACGAATCGCTTCCGACGGGCAATGACGCAAACAGGTTGTGCAACCATTACACTTTGAAAGGTCAAGATAAACAGAATGTTCGTAAGTGTTCATAATAAATTACCCGATATTTACTTTCATGGTAATTGTGGTGCCTACGCCTACCTCTGACTCAATATGCATATAATCTGTATATCGCTTCATATTTGGTAGACCCATACCGGCACCAAAGCCAAGAGAACGAATATTGTCGGGCGCGGTTGAAAAGCCTTCTTGCATAGCCTCATCGATATTTTTAATACCGGGGCCATTATCTTTTAGCACAATTTCAACGTCGCTTTCACTAACGGTAATGTCGGCAGTGCCACCGCCGGCGTGTATTACCATATTTATTTCGCCCTCGTACATGGCTATTGAAACGCGTCTGATAATCTCAGGAGAAAGCCCCAACTGCCTTAGGCTCTTTTTAACCTGCACCGAAGCGTGTCCGGCAGAGGTAAAATCGTCTCCGTCAACATTAAAGTGGAAGGTTAAACCTTCACTCATTGTTTCACCTTATTACCAACAAGACCGTTTGTATAAAGAATGCCACAAGCATCATACATACGTTTATCGGTAGTTAAAAGTACTATTCCGCTTTCGCGAGCAAGTTCTATCATTTCTTGCGTTGGCAGTTTGGAACGCACTAAAACGATACAAACCATATCCATCATTTCGGCAGTGCGAATAACCTGCGAATTAACAAGACCCGTAAGTAATACCGCCTGGTCTTTAACAAAAGCAAGAACATCGCTCATCATATCGCTGCCGCAAGCAGAATATACGTGTTTACCTATATTCTCTTCACAGCAAACAACATTTGCGCCGAGTAGCTCTTTCATAGTGCTTATCTTCATAAATTTTTACCTTACAATTAGTCCTTATATTTTTCAAGGATGCTGTCAACATCGTCTGCGGTGATTCTGCCGTAAACTTCTTCGTTAACAGTTAAAACAGGTGCCAAGCCACAAGCGCCTATACAACGGCAAGCGGTTAATGAATACTTACCGTCAGGTGTGCACTCGTCTGCTCCGATGCCAAGTTTTTCACTTAGCTTATCGAAGATATCGCCTGCGCCTTTAACATAACAAGCGGTACCCAAGCACACAGAGATTTCATACTTGCCCTTTGGAGTAAGTGAGAACTGTGCATAGAAGCTGGCAACACCGTATACCTTTTCTAGAGGTACATCCATACCCTCGGCTATCATAACCTGAACTTCTTTAGGTAGATAACCGTAGATACCTTGAGCCTGCTGCATAACCGACATTAAAAGACTTTTGTCGTGGCGGCTTTCAGCTATAATGGCATCCAACTGCTTCTTTTGCTCCTCAGTGCCCTGAAAGGGAAGCGTACTGATTTTCTTTCGCATAGAAATGCTCCTCCTTAAATAAATTATAAATATATAAGTATATAAATAAATACCTCTTATATTTATAACATATTCTGACGAGTTTCGCAATAGTTTTTATAGATATTTTGATAATTTTTTAACAATTTTTTCTTAACTTTTATTATCTCAAAAAAACGCTTTACAAAAATTCGATAATGTGATATAATTACACTAACTAAATTTGTATTTATTTTGGAGAGATAATAATGAAAAAAATTATTTCTGTTCTTACCGCGTTAGTTTTACTTAGTTCGCTTGCCACTTTCTTTGCTAGTGCAGAGAAAAGTCCAACAGGTAAACCTACATACAAGGTTACAATCGACTACGGCATTGATGAGGATGCAAAGCCTGATTTCGACTATGTTCAAGAAGGCGATACCGTTACTTTAATTTCTAATACAAAAAATGATGACGGTGATAAGTATATCTTCATTCGTTGGTCGATTAAGGGTGAATACGAAATCATTTCAGGTTCGCTCACAAGCCCTACGCTTGTTATTAAACCTTTGGGCGATGTAAAAATCTTACAAGTTGTTGAAAAGTACGAAGATACCGACAAAGACCCGGGTAAGAAACCGGATAAAAAGCCACAGGGCGGTAAAAATGATGATGAAACATCGCCACCTACTAAGGATAATGTAGTATATATTCTTAGCGGTATGTTTTTAGCATCGCTTATGGCAACTGTTGTTTTTAAAAAATTAGCAAAATAATATAAACCGACCGCAAATAAGTGAGCCTTATTTGCGGTTTGATATTTTAGAAAAAGGAGTGGTAAAATGAAAAAGCAAAAAGCAAAACTAATGCACAAAATTTCCGTTGTTATTTTGTGCGTAACCATCTTGCTTATTTTAATTTATTTTGCCACCAGCCTTATTTCTAAAAAGAAGGCAAATGATAAAAAAGAAGATGCCTATTTGCCACCGCAACAAATTAGTTCCTCTACCCTACCGCCGAATCCGATAGACTTTAAAAGCCTAAAAAAAGGCAACGAAGATATTTATGCCTGGATAAAAATTGATAACACCAACGTTGATTATCCTGTCGTACAAAGTTATGAGGAAGACGATTATTTTTACCTTAACCACAACATTGAAAAGAAGTTCGACATAAACGGTGCTATCTATACAGAAAAGCATAATAAAACCGATTTTTCCGACCCCAACACAGTTATTTACGGGCATGATATGCTTGACGGCTCAATGTTTAGAACGCTGCATAAGTTCAGGGATGAAAAGTTTTTTAAAGAAAACGAATTTATCTACATTTACACCGAGGGGCACATTCTAAAATACCGAATTTTTGCGGCTTACAAGTGGGACAATCGCCACATTTTAAATTCGTATGATTTTAGCGACGAAAAAGTTTTTGCGGATTATTTAGAAGAAATTAAAAACCCAAAATCACTAATGGTTAACAAAAGAGATGTAGACCTAACTACAAGCGACAAAATTATAACTTTAAGCACTTGTATTAGTAATGAAAAAAATTACAGATATTTAGTTCAAGGAGTTTTGATTGATGACACCAGAACACAATAACAATATCAACGAAGATATTGATAAAAGCCTTAACTACATAGGTTTTGACGGTAATGAAAAGCACAAACATCATCACCATCACAGAAAAAACCTTACTCGCGCACAAAAGACTTTACTTATAATCTTATTTAGCATTATCGGTTTGTTTGTTGCAGCGATTATTGCTTTTTTGGTTATGACCGCTATTGGTAAAAACCAAATGGTTATAAATAAAGATGCAGAAATTTCAGCCCCTAAAGACACGGTTGATGATTTGGTTTCTGATAACAACGGTAAAACCCTTACCTACAAAGGCAAAACCTACAAACTTAACGAAAATATGACCTCAATTCTATGTATGGGCATAGACAAAAGCGGTCTTGAATCCTCTAAAAACTACGGCGGAAACGGACAAGCTGATGCGAATTTTTTGTTGGCAATAGACACTGCTACCGGTAAAACAAGCATTATAAGTATTAACCGCGATGCTATGGTAGACGTTAATGTTTACTCGCAAAGCGGTGAGTTTGCAGGCACTAAAAAACAACAATTATGTCTTGCCTTTGCAAATGGCGATGGTGGTGTTAAATCCTGTGAAAACGTTATGAAATCTGTTTCAAGCCTTATGTACGGAATTCCCGTAAACTCTTTCATGGCAATCGATTTTGATGCAATCGGTCCTTTAAACGATGCAGTAGGTGGCATTACCGTAACACCACCTGACAGTTTCAACTATATTGGAATACAATATACCAAAGACGTGCCTATACTACTTGACACACAAACAAAAGCGCTTGGTTTTGTGCGATATCGTGATATAAATGTACTCGACTCAAACCTAACGCGCATGCAACGGCAAAAGCAATTTTTAACAGAATATTCGAAAGCGGCAATTGCCAAAACAAAGTCAGATATTACATTCCCTATAACCCTTTATAACCTATGTAAAGGTCGTAACATAAACAACCTTAATATTTCAAAAATAACCTTTTTAACCTCGGTTATTATGGGCAAAAAAGGTAATACGAATTTAGAATTTTTGAATGTTGAAGGTGCTTTAAAAAAAGGCGAAACAATAGCAGAATTTACACCCGATACCGAGAAACTTTTTGAACTTATTTTAAAGGTCTACTATCGGGAACAAACTTAATTTTAAAGGTTTGCTATATAAAACAAACTTAATTTAAAAAAGCAATCATTTCTAAATAAAAATGATTGCTTTTAGTTTTACAATATATTAAAATATAAGCAAATACATCCAAGAGGAGTAGTTTTATATGGAACACTATGTTTCTAAATCTTGTTTAGATGGTGAGTGGCGACTTTATATTGCGGAAAATAAAAACTGCAAGGATTTTGCCGATGAAATTTCGACCGAAAAAGAATTAAAGAAAAAAGGCTTAAAGTCCATCGCAGGCACTGTGCCCGGCAACTTTGAACTTGATATGCAAAGGGCAGGACAATTACCCGAAAATCTATATTACGATACAAACGTTTTAGACCTACAAAAACTCGAAAACCGCCATATTTGGTATGTTTGCGAGTTTGATTTTCGCGGCGATACAGAGGGTCAATTACTTCGTTTTGATGGAATTGACACCATCGCCGATATTTACCTTAACGGTGAGTATGTTTACTCTGCAGACAATATGTTTTTAACACACGAAATTTCCGTAGAAGACGAGCTAAAGCAAGGAAAAAACGAACTTGTTGTGCATATTGAACCTCCTGTAATTAGCGAGCGTGATAACGCAAAAATGGGGGCAGGCATTACCGCTTCACAGCCCTATAACTTTGGTTCTTTAAGGGTTAGAAAAGCCGCGCACATGTATGGTTGGGATATTATGCCCCGCGTCGTTTCGGGTGGTATTTGGAAATCGGTTTACCTTTGTAAAGAGAAAAAAGAGCGAATTAACGCTACTTATATGTATACCAAGAACCACGACAGACTTGATTTAATCACTATGTACTACGACATAGACATTGTTGAAGACGACTCAAAAGAGTACACCATTTCGGTTGAGGGTGTTTGCGGCGACTCTACCTTTACTTTAACCGATAGAGTTTGGCATACCGAAGGCAGAATTGAGGGAACTATCGAAAACCCTAAACTTTGGTGGCCCAGAAATATGGGCGAGCAAAACCTTTACGATGTTACCGTTAAACTTATCAAGGGCAACAAGGTGCTTGACACAAAAACCTTCCGCCACGGTATAAGATATGTTAAGTTAATAAAATCGGACTACATAGACGAAAATGGAAATGGCGATTTTAAATTTACAGTTAATGGCAAGCCTTTCTTTGCATTTGGTACAAACTGGGTACCTCTTGACCCACTACATTCGCGTGATAAAGAGAGGCTACCAAAAGCATTAGAATTACTACTTGAAAGTGGTAGCAACATTGTGCGTTGTTGGGGCGGAAATGTTTACGAAAGTGAAGACTTTTATAATTTCTGCGACGAGCACGGAATTGCCATTTGGCAAGACTTTGCTATGGGTTGCGCTACCTATCCACAAGATGAATGTTTTCAAGACCTACTAAAAGACGAGGCATTACAGATAATAAAACGCTACCGCCAACATCCCGCACTTTTCCTTTGGGCAGGCGATAACGAGGTTGATGTTTTAATGGCAGGCCACCGCGACCCTAACAAGAACATTCTTACAAGAAAAGTTCTGCCCGAAGCCTTAGAACAAGAAGACCCATTCCGCCCATACTTACCCTCTTCTCCTTATGTTTCACAAAAGGCTTATGATGACGGTATGATAGACAATACCCCCGAGCAACATCTTTGGGGACCGCGTAGATACTACAAGGAAGAATATTATAGAGATGCTGTTTGCAGATTTGTTAGTGAAACGGGATACCACGGCTGCAACTCGCCGACAAGTGTTAAAAAGTTTATAGCACCCGAAAATCTTTGGCCTTGGAAAGACAACAAGGCGTGGCTTGCACATGCCGCTTGTATGGAGGTTGATAAAGACAACTGGTACACTTACAGAATCGCGCTTATGGCTAGCCACTTAAATATTTTATTTGGCGACACTGTTCCCGACGGTCTAGAGGATTTCTCTAAAGCCTCGCAAATAAGCCAAGCCGAAGCCTTTAAATACTTTATTGAGCGCTTTAGAACAGGTAAAATAAATTGGGAGCGCACAGGTGTTATTTGGTGGAACTTGCTTGACGGTTGGCCACAGTTCTCGGATGCGGTTGTTGATTACTATTATTGCCGTAAACTAGCCTATTTTACTATTAGGCGTATACAAGAACCCGTATGCGTTATGTTCCGTGACCCAACAAAAGTAGAGGGCAAACTAGAACTTATCGGCGTTAACGAATTCCCTGAAGATAAGGATGTTTCGTATAAGGTTACCAATTTGGAAACCGACGAAACTCTTTTAGAAGGTAGCGGTACAGTTGGTGAAAATGGAGCAATAGTTCTCGGTGCAATTGATACTATATCCGAGCAAACTTGCTTGTTAATCACTTATATGGTAGATGGTAAGGAATATAAAAACCACTACCTGACAGGCGAGCCTACTTATGATTACAAAAAGGTTTGCGAATGGCTCGACAAAGCCGGCCTGCTAAACTTTGAGGGATTTTAATAATTAAATCAAAAAGCCTTGAATCTTGTGATTCAAGGCTTTTATTATAGCACTGATTTATATTTTTCAAGTAGCATATTGTAGGATTCTGCTAGTTGCGAATGGGTTGTGTAAGCGTTAGAATAAACCTCTATTAAAGCGGCGCCTTCGTACCCATCGGCTACTGCTATTCTGAATAGTTTTTCAAAATTAAATTCGCCGTTACCGGGTAGCAAACAATCACTTTTTTCGTTATGGTCGCTTAAATGCATGTGTGCGATATGCCCTCGCATAGCATCATACATTTCCCAAGTGCCTACCTTTGCCCTTACTGTTTGCTTTACGTCAAAGGTAAACATAGCGTTGTTTCCAAGTTCTTTTACCATACCGCGAACAAAATCGGGGTCAGCAGCAACATATCCGTTTACGTTCTCTTGGGTTAAGATTACACCCTCTTTTGCGGCTATTCTTGAAAGGCGTAAAAAATGCTCGCAATATTCAGGCAGATAGGGTTTATCGCCCTTTGGCCTATCTCCGTGCAACACAAATATTTTTGCACCTAATTCGGCGGCAACCCAGAAAAATCTAGTATATAAATCTATACCGTCTTTGTATCTTCTTGCATACCCACGCGAAAGCAAATACGGCTCGAACCCTGAAGTAAAAGGGTGCAGAGCGGTAATATTTATGCCGTAACTTTCTTTAATCTTGCGAAGTTCAGAAACAAAATCCGACTTGATTTCGCTAAAAGTATTAAGGAAAATTTCGGTATTTTTTATGCCCATTTCGCCGATACTGCGCAAGGTATCTTCAACAAGTTCAGGATAAAGGCTTGCAGATGAAACGCCTATTTTCATTGGTCGCCCCCCTTTTTAAGTGAATTTACTTTACCCACTTCGGGTGTTACGTAAATCGTATTATTTGTTGTATAAATAACCATACCGGGTTTTGCGCCCGACGGCTTTTTAACGTTTTTAACCTCGGTATAATCAACCGGCACGCCACTACTGTCTTTACCTTTTGAGTTATATGCCGCAATCTCTGCCGCCTCGGTAATGGCGGTATCGGTAGCATCGCGGCCACCTAGTTTTAATATAACGTGCGAACCGTGTATACCCTTAGTGTGAAACCACAAGTCGTGCTTTTCGGAAAGCTTTGTGGTTAACATATCATTTTGTATATTATTCTTGCCCGCTAAAACCTCAAAACCGTCGCTTGTAACGTAAGCAAGAGGGGTTGATTTAAGCGGTTTTCGCCCTTTATTCTCGGTTCTGCGAATATACCCCGATGATGATAATTCCTCGCGAATTAAAGCAATATCCTGTAAATTTTCGGCACGGGTAAGCGCATCAAAAACCGATTCAATATACCTTAACTCTTGCTCGCTTTTTTCTATTAGCTCTGCAAGGGTGCGCTCAGCTACACAGTATTTTTTATAGTCTTTAAAATACTTTTGTGCGTTGTCGGCTGGGCTTATAGCGGAGTTTAACGGAATAGTAATTTCTTCGCCCGTTTCGCTATAATAATTTTGCACTTTAGCCGTACTATCGCCTTTATTTATTCTATATAAATTAGCCTTTAAAAGTTCGCCGTATATGCGGTATTTTTCTTTGTTTTCGCATTTTTTAAGGTCATTTTTTTGGGCTACAATTTTTCTGGTTATTCTAGACGACAAGTTGGTTAAAAGTTTTAGTAAATCTTGCCCTGCTCTACGGTTTCTTTCGGTATTATCGCGTGCAGAAAAGAAATTATCAAGCAATTCGTTAAAACTTGTTAGCCGCTCGATTATATAATCGTTACCATACTGTTTAAGCGGCATATACGAATATTCAAAACTGTTGCCATCAGGCTTTTTTATAAGGTACGGCTCCCCGCTAGAAATTGCGGTTTGCAACCTATCAATTAGCCATTTTAACTGCTTTGACGTAACGCTGCTAACAGATGCATCTATATCCCCCACGCACTGATACACAAGTTCACGGGAAATAAGTGGCGACACACCGTCAACCGACATCATTATAGCGTCGGTTAGTTTTCTGTCAGGATTCTCCGAGACAACGTTAATAAGTGTTTCTAAATCCCCAGTTGGATTTAACTTTTCTTGCCTTTCGGGCAAGCGATACTTAGCGCCCGATGCAATAAGTCTTACATTCTTCTCTATATCAGAACGACGTACACTATCAACAATAATCCCATCATTATCAAGGAAAATTATATTGGGGCTTGCGCTTATCAGTTCTAAAACAATCTGCGGATATATAATATCCCCTAATTCGTTATATGCTTTGAACTTGAAAATAACTACCCTTTCAAACTCGGGTTGGGTTATGTCCACTATGGTAGCACCACTTATATACTTTCTTAACAGCATACAAAACATTGGCGCAGTTTGTGGGTTTTCGGGACTTTTTTCGATATAATTAACCCTTGCCGCACCCACTCTGGCAGAAAGTAAAAGTTTTTTAGAGAATTTAGGTGCGCGAAGAGTTAAAACCACCTCGTCGCGACTGGGTTGATGCACCTTGTCTACCCTTGTACCAATGGCGGTTTCTTTTAATTCTTCTATTAAATTATGTAAAAATCCACCATCAAGAGCCAAGATATCATCTCCTTTTTTTAAGTATATCTTTTATTCCCTTTTCTGCTTCACACATTTCAATATACAGGTTGCGCCTTCGCTCGACCCCTTTAATATTTTTAACGCATTCGCTTATTCGGGACAGTTGCTGTTCTATATACATAGTTGCGGCACCACTATAATCCTTATCTAGTTCGCCAATGTATTTTTTAGTGGGGTTAAAATCGGCAATTTTGTCGGTGTATTCTGCAACAATTACGCTATATATCCTGCCGCTATCTACAACCGCCTTTTCCGAAAGCACGCTAAATCCGCCCTTATTTAAGCATTCGCGCAAAGAATCAGACGAGGACATTGGTTGCAAAATAAGTTTGGTTCTACATTCTTTTAACCAATCGGCCTTTGTTATAATTTCACTTATTAAGTCGCCACCCATACCGGCAATAGTTACAACATCTACTTCGCCATCCTTTATTTTTTCCAGTCCATCAGATAGGCGCAATTCAATATTGTTAGCACCCGAAAATTTAACGTTCTTTTCGGCTACTGCTAGCGGCCCTTCGTTTATATCACAAGCAATAACTTTGCTTGCTTTACCGCCCCTTATTAGCGCTATGGGTAAAAATGCGTGGTCGGTGCCAATATCCGCCACAACGGAGTTTTTAGGCACCGACTCATAAACCATTTTCAAACGAGGTTTCAGTTCTTGCATTACTTCTGTAGCAGATAATTGTTGATGTTTTCAACAAGTTTATCACAGTCTGTTCCGTGAACCATGCAAGCCTCTTCTACGGTTTCGCCGCGTGCAGACGGGCAACCTAAACAATGCATACCCATTTCTAAAAAGAACTGAGCAGTACCTGGTTCCATATCTAAAATATCACCAATACACATATCTTTTGTAATCATTTTATATTCCTCCATTTTTATTTATCTTGTTTGCATACCTCTTTGGGATTAAAGGTTGGGACTATTTCGGCAAGTTTTGTTACAACCTCTTCGCAGTTGTTTTTCATTGCCGATTCTTTTAGTTCTGAAAGTTTTTGTATAAAAGTTTCTTGGTCTATATGAATCTGCTTGCCGATAAATATCTTTTTCGAAGCGGTGGATTTTAAGCCCTCTTCGCTCATAAGCAGTTCTTCAAAAAGTTTCTCGCCAGGTCTAAGCCCTGTGAATTTAATAGGCATTTCGGTATAAGGTTCGTAACCATATACTCTAATAAGATTTTCTGCCAAAGTGGTTATCTTAACAGGCGAGCCCATATCAAGTACAAATATGTCTCCGCCCTTTGCCATAGTGCCTGCTTCAAGTACCAAAGAAACCGCCTCGGGTATAGTCATAAAATAACGAATAATATCAGGATGGGTTACTGTTACGGGACCACCAGTCTCTATCTGCTTTCTAAAAAGCGGAATTACCGAACCGTTTGAGCCTAAAACGTTACCAAACCTTACCGCAGTAAATTTGGTTTTTGTTGCTTGCTGTGCCATATACTGCACAATCATTTCGCAACAACGCTTTGATGCGCCCATAACATTGGTTGGATTTACTGCTTTGTCGGTTGAAATTAGCACCATCTTTTTAACGTCATATCGCTCGCTTAACATAGCAATATTAAGTGTGCCTATACAGTTATTTTTAACCGCTTCTTCGGGATTATCCTCCATCAACGGCACATGCTTATGAGCCGCCGCGTGAAATACTATTGTAGGATTGTGCTTTTTGAAAAGCTTATCCATTTTAACAAAATCACGCACCGACGAAATTTCGACACTTAAATCTTTAAAGCCGTTTCTTAAAAGCTCTTGCTGTATGTCGTAGGCGTTATTTTCGTATATGTCAACAATTACTATCTTTTTAGGTTTATACATAGCAATCTGACGGCAAAGTTCTGAACCGATCGAGCCACCGCCGCCTGTTACAAGACAAATCTCGTCTTTTACGAAATTAGCGATATCTTCATTATCAAAGTTAACAACGTCGCGCCCCAAAAGGTCTTCTATTTTTATATCCTTGGCTTGATGCAAAATGCTTGATTCTTGCACCAAATCGGTCATATTCGGTACTATTTTTACCTCGCACTCTGTTTCGCCACACATTTTAAGGATATTATTACGCACCTGTGGTTCGCAAGATGGGATTGCAAAAAGTATAGTTTTAATATTAAATTTTCGGCACAATTCAGGCACAAGCGGTATAGGGCCATAAATCTTAATACCCTCGATAGTTCTACCAATTTTAGTAGCATTATCATCTACCATACAAACCGGCATATAAGGTGTATTGGTTTCAATCATTTCATTAAGTGCCATTCTACCACACGCACCTGCACCGATTATAAGAGTTCGGCTTTTACCGGCAGGCTTCACATTAGACTTATGCACCGTTTCATAAAGCACGCGGTATGCAAGCCTTATGCCAACTATAACAAAAGCCGAGAAAGACATACCTATTATGCTAAACTCAAAACCAAACGGTTGCCTACAATCCGCAAAAATAGAATAAAGGCAGAACACAATAGAGCCGCCAAGCACACCCAGACCACATTTTAACAAATCCATAAAATGTGCATAGCGCCAAATAACAGTATAGACCTTAAATGCCGCCAATCCGATAAGGTTAACAAGCGCAAATCCTATAACGTGATAAACATTATACGCACTAAAAAGTTCGGCGCCTCTTAAATCGCCTATAAGCATAACGCTGACGAACTGAATAGCTAGCATTACTGCTAAGTCAATAAGCAACAATGCATACTGCCTTAATGCTGATTTTTTAAACATACTAATCCTCTGTTTCTTCAAATAAACGGGTCGCATTGTATTGAAGTTTTTGTAGTTCGCTACGACCGATTTTTTTAGAAATAATCTCGACGGCCTCGCTATAACGCGGTGGTCGGTCATAAGTATTATGTGCATCGGTAGCAAGATATGATACATAACCTTGCTTTATAAGGTCAAAACTTACGCGCCTTAACCTTTTATCTATCACCGAATCGCAATTTAGCTGTGCCTCGGCAAACCCCTCTTTAATAATTTGCAACACTTCAGAGAATGCTTCATGCCTTACATATCTCTCAATATGAGCTAGTATCGGTTTTACGCCAAAATTAAGCGAAAAATCCACTATCTCGGTTACAACGCTGCTACCAATGTGGTTATACGGAAGTTCCAAAAGAAAATGTTTACCGCCCTTAAAGCAAAGTGGCAAAACCTCTTCGCATTGTGAAATTCCGCTAAAATAATGCACTTCGTGCCCTAATTTTATTTTTGGAAGTTGGAGGAGTGATGCTTTTTCATTTAACTCTGACAATTTCCTGGATATAACTACTGAATGTTGCAAGGGAGTTAAATGATTATCCTCTGCATAAAAATGAGGCGTAGCAATTAAGGAGGTGATGCCTTGCGCTGCCATTTCTTTTAGCAGTTGTAGCGACTCTTCCATGTTGCACGCCCCGTCATCAACTTCCGGTATTATATGGGAGTGGATGTCAGTATACATAAGCGATACCTACTTGTAATACTGACGCGAGTAGTTAGACTGGTAATATGAATAGGTGTATCTTCCGCCTGTCATATAACGGTATCTGTACTTAGAACGCTTGCTCTTTGTAGAACCGTTAAGAACAACACCTAAAAGTTTAACGTTTGCAAATTCTATGCTGCTTAATGCTTTTTGGAACTCTTCGTGTGTTGTAATTAAGTCTTGTACAACAAACACGATACCATCGGTTTTAGATGCAAGCACCAAAGCATCCGAAACGATGTTTACAGGCGGCATATCTATAAAGATATAATCGTAGGTTTCTGAAAGTTTATCCAAAACCTCGCCCATTTTGTCGTTACCAAGCATTTCAAGCGGGTTAGGTGGAATTGGACCCGAAGTCATAATATCAAAATAAGGGTTAACGGTTGAAATAGTTTCGGGTATTTCACTAAAGCCTGCTAGAATTGAAGAAAGACCAACCTTGTTTGGAAGTTTCATTTTCTTATAAACCGAAGGTCTACGCATATCCGCGTCGATTAGCAAAACCTTACTACCCGTCTGGGCAAAAGCGATTGCCATATTAACTGCTGTGGTAGATTTACCCTCGCCTATCGCTGACGATGAAACGATTATGCGTTTGCATTTGTCGTTAGGAAGCAAGAACATAAGGTTTGTACGTATTGTTTTGTACGACTCAACAATAGCAAAAGGTACGTGTTGTTTTACTTCGGAATCGTTTTCTACCCCAAGGTTCTCTTCTATATTTGTATCTTTTAAGTACTCTTTGTTCTTAGCCACGTTTTTTTGCCCCCTTTGCAGTTGATTGGAAATCAGGAACGCTACCTAAAAGTGGTATTTCGTAGTGTGCCTTTAAATCATCTTCGCCGTTAATTGTGCGGTCGCTAATAGCGAAGTAAATAACGATAAGCGCGGTTATAATAACACCGAACATAAATGCAAGAATCGTTGTAATAGCAGTATGTGGGCTAACCTGTTCGGTAGAGCGAGCTTTGGAAATGGGTTTAATCATACCAATATTGTAGTCTGTTATAAAATCACCCGAACATTCTGCATATATGTTTGCTATTTGCCTTGCAGCCTCGCGGTCTGCCGAAACAACGGTTATATCAATTATAAGCGTATCTTCTCTGGCGGCAATACTGATAGATGCTGCATTAAACTGCTCTATCAAACCAGCTTCCTTGATTTTATCAACAAACTGTGTGCTTTCTGTTGGCATTTTGGTTAACATTTGAACATAGGTTTCTGTAAGTGTTAACGATGCCGCAAGGTCGGCTGATTTAATCGAAGTATCGGTAGTGCCCGATGATATATCAAGCTCCATATCAGCAGCGACATTACCGTTACTACCCAAGATAGAAGCGCGAGCCTGATATGTAGGTGTAGCAATCATAATACAATACATAAAAGCGATAGCACCACATAGTGTGCCAACGATAGCTACTAGCCAAAAGCGTTTTAGCACAATTTTCAAGATATCCAGAATTGAATATTCTGTCATAAAAAAACTCCCTTTTCGTATAAATTAGATTGAATCGCCAGTTTTTAGCGACACTTATGCACATATACTGATATTATACTACACTATTTCTCAAAATACAAGTGTTAATATATATAATATATTAAAATAGAATATAGAGAAAAAGAAAACCGACCACGAATGGTCGGTTTTTTGTGTTGGCATCTCCCTATCTTCCCAGGGCGTCGCCACCCAAGTATTTTCGGCACTGGTGAGCTTAACTGCTGTGTTCGGGATGGGAACAGGTGGACCCTCACCGCAATCAACACCAACTTCATTCCTTGCGGAACGAGTAATATATTACCACAAGGTTTTTCCTTTGTCAATACTTTTTTTAAAAAAATTTTAAACTTTTTATTTTAAGCCTTTAATCCCATTATCAAGACAATAATTTGTAATTAAAATCCTGCCGGTTACAACATAAGAACAAAGCAGTAACGGTATTGTGTATATAAGGGTTACGCCTAAAATTGAAAGAGCTAACCAACCTATATAAGAAAAAAACAAACCGACCAATGAAAAGCGACAATTCGCGGTGATTTTTCTTGATAAGCAAACCGCATCATAAGGTGATATCTCTTCATTCGCTACAACAACTACAAACGAAAAGATATATCTTAATGATGTCTTTAGAAACACTAGTACGCCGAATAAAGCAAATACTATTACAATAGGCATTGCGCTTAAAGTTTTGTCCCCTATTTCTAATCCAAAATTAGAAAGGATTTCGCCTTTACTTATAACATACACAAAAGTTGCGGGTAAGAAACTAAAAATCGCGCAAATAAAGCAATTAGCTATGGTATATGCCGTTAAAAAAACCGAATTAAAAACATGCTTTATAGACGAAAAATAATAAAATATTTCAGAAAGTTTTAATGTTTCCCCTATAATAAAAGCCCAAAACCAACGAACTACGCCCAAAAAGGCAGGCGGTAACAAAATTAAATAAACAATCATAACAGAAAATACTGCTACTTGATTACCGCTAAATACCGAAAGCACCAAACTACTTAACATCATCAATATTAAAAACACCGCTAAAAACTGAAGGCCCGCGAATATCGCCTCTCCCCACTTGTTTTTAAGTGTAGTGCGTGTGGTTGTTTTAATTACATTTGCCGTTACCAAAAAATCACCCTAGTTTATTTAGTAACATAATTTTAGCACATTAACCTTCAAATATCAACCGAACTTTTAATATCATTTATTGCGAATTATCGTTTAATGTATTTACATTAGAATTTTATAATGATATAATAATTAAAAAGTTATTTGTGGGGTGGATTTATGTTTTACACCGTTAAAATGAAAGCTAACGAACTTTGGTGGGGCGGTAGCAACTCCGACGGAAATCTAATGCCTTTCTCTTGTGATAGTAACCTACAAAGAGATTTTAGAAAAAATGCACCTAACGAAACTATGCCTTTTTACGTTTCAAACCTTGGTAGAATCATTTGGTGCGAAGAGCCTTTTGCGGTAGATATTAAAGACGGTATATTCACATTTGAAGCAAATAGTGAAATTAAGGTCTTAAATGGTGGCGCTACACTTCGCGAAGGATTTTTATTTGCAAGAAAACATCTATTCCCTACCGACAAGCGTGTACTTAACCGCGATTTTTTCAAAACTGTACAATACAACACTTGGATTGAGTGCCTATACCACCCAACCCAAAGCCACGTACTGAAATATGCCCATGATATTATTGAAAACGGATTCGAGCCGGGCATACTTATGATTGACGAGGGATGGCACGGAAGGTACGGCAATTGGGATTTTGACAAATATGCTTTCCCCGACCCAAAAGCGATGGTAGACGAACTACACAAACTAGGGTTTAAAGTGCTTTTATGGGTTGTGCCTGCAGTCTGCCCCGACGGCGAGTTCTTTATAGAACACCTTAGAAAATCTAACAACGAACATGCCAACGAACCTGAAAATTATCTGTTTTTACGCATGAAAGATGCACCGGAACATCCTGCCCTTTTCCATTGGTGGAACGGCTATTCGGCTTTGCTTAATATGAAAAGCGAAAGCAATCGTTTATTCTTAGATAATCAATTGCAATATCTTATGAATACGTACGGAATCGACGGATTCAAGTTCGACGGCGGTAATATTGATTTTTACAGCCAATCAATAACGGGCGAAGTTTTAGGCGACCACACCCCCGCCGAACTTAATATTGCTTGGAACACCTTTGCCGCAAAATACGATTACCACGAATACAAAGACACCTTTAAAGGCGCCTCTTTAAACACCATACAACGTCTTAGCGACCGCTTTCATCTTTGGCAAAACGGATTAGATACCGTTATTCCTCAATCGTTAGCGCAAGGTATTATAGGGCACCCGTTTGTTTGTCCCGATATGGTTGGTGGTGGCGAGTGGACCTGCTTTACCGAGGGCAAAGAAATTGATGGAGAACTTTTTGTAAGATGGGCTCAATGCTCGGCACTTTTTCCTATGATGCAATACTCGAAAGCTCCTTGGAGTTGCCTTAAAAAGCAGGATTGCGATTTGGTTTTAGCGGCCGAAAAACTACATACCAAGTTTACAAACGAGATAATTGAAATGGTAGAAAAAGCCGAACAAAGCGGAGAACCGATTGTTCGTTATATGGAGTATAACTACCCTAACCAGAGTTATGCAAAGATTACCGACCAATTTATGCTCTGGGATAAATATTTAGTAGCGCCCGTTATAGAAAAAGGCGCTAGAAAACGCAGAGTCGTTATTCCAAAAGGTTGTTGGTTGGCAGATGATGGCTCTACCTACCAAGAAGGCACATACGAAATAGATTGCCCGATAGATAGGCTCCCCTACTTTAAAAAGATTTCAGACTAAACAAAAACTCCCGAAAGAGCAATTCTTTCGGGAGTTAATTTTTATAAGATTTTATCTTTTGTTGCGGAAGCCACGACGTGGACGCTCGCTACGATTATCATCATTAGCATCGTCTTCAACGGTTAAGCCTTTAATTTCAACTAAAGCAGCTCTTCTCGAAAGATTTAGTCTGCCTTGGTCGTCAATTTCTTCAACCTTAACCATTACTGTATCGCCAACCGTAACGCAATCCTCAACCTTTTCTACACGTTTAACGTCGAGTTTGCTTACGTGTACAAGACCCTCTACTCCAGGTACGATTTCAACGAAAGCGCCAAAGGTCATAAGTCTTGTTACTTTACCATTATAAATAGCGCCAATTTCCGGACCCTTTGCAATAGTCTCAACAATAGATACAGCTTGCTTTGCCTTATCAACATCAAGGCCAGATACAAATACGTGTCCGTCATCCTCAATAGTGATAGTACACTCGCACTGCTCTTGGATAGACTGAATAATCTTACCTTGCTTACCGATAACATCGCCAATTTTCTGTGGGTCGATAACGGTTGTGAGCATTTTAGGTGCATAAGGTGAAAGTTCAGTTCTAGGTTCTGCGATACATTTTAGCATAACTTCGTCTAAAATATAAAGACGTGCTTTATGTGTTTTAGCCAATGCTTCTTTAATGATAGCAGGGGTTAAACCATGAACTTTAAGGTCCATTTGGATTGCGGTGATACCATTTTTAGTACCTGCAACTTTAAAGTCCATATCGCCATAGAAATCTTCAAGGCCTTGGATATCAACCATAGTCATAAAGTCGCCATATACGCCCTCATCGCCTGTGATAAGACCGCAAGAAATACCTGCAACAGGTGCTTTTAGAGGAACACCGGCGGCCATTAAAGCCAAGGTAGAACCACAAACAGAACCCTGTGAGGTAGAACCGTTAGAAGAAAGAACTTCTGATACAACGCGGATGGCATAAGGGAAATCTTCTACCGATGGGATTACGGGAAGGAGTGCGCGCTCTGCCAATGCGCCGTGGCCAATTTCACGTCTACCGGGTCCTCTGCTTGGCTTGGTTTCGCCAACAGAGTATGATGGGAAGTTATAGTGATGGATATATCTCTTCTCGGTTTCTTCATCCAAACCATCTAAACGCTGTGCTTCGCTTATAGAAGCGAGGGTAGCTATTGAAAGAACCTGTGTTTGACCACGGGTAAATAAACCTGAACCATGAACGCGAGGTAGTAAATCAACCTGTGCATTAAGAGGACGAATTTCGTCAATACCACGACCGTCAACACGCTTTTTATCGTTCTTTAGCCAGTTGCGAACAACGTGCTTTTGAACTAAATACATAATTTCGTCAAGTTTAGCCTCTTGACCCTCAAACTGCTCGTCATACTTTGCGTGAACTGCCTCGTAAATAGGTAGCAATGCAGCATCGCGAACAAGTTTATCATCGGTATCAAGTGCTTTTTGAACATCAGCATAAACCATATCTTCAATCTCTTGGAAGATAACGGGGTCTGGGTCGTTAGACTGGAACTCGAACTTAGGTTTGCCGATTTCTGCTACGATACCATTGATAAATTCAACAACCTTTTTGTTTGCTTCATGGCCTAACATAATAGCATCATACATAAGCTCGTCCGATACTTCGTTAGCGCCTGCTTCAATCATAGCAACCAAATCAGCAGTTGAAGAAACTGTTAAGTTAAGCTCGGTTTTCTCGCGTTGCTCTAGGGTTGGGTTGATAACAAGCTCGCCCTCTACAAGACCAACGTTTACGCTGGAAATAGGACCTGCCCAAGGCACGTCGGAAATAGCAATAGCGGTTGATACACCGATTGCTGCTGCAATTTCAGGTGAACAGTCAGGGTCAACCGACATAACTGTTGCAACAACTGCACAATCGTTACGCATATCTTTTGGGAATAACGGACGAATAGGACGGTCGATACAACGGCCAGCTAAAATTGCTTTTTCGGATGCTCTACCCTCGCGGCGTTGGAATGAACCGGGGATTCTACCAACCGAGTACATTTTTTCTTCGTAATCAACTGAAAGAGGGAAAAAGTCTACCCCTTCACGTGGTTTTGCGGATGCGGTTACGGTACAAAGCACCGAAGTATCGCCGTAAGATGCAAGAACTGCGGCATTTGCAAGTTGTGCCATTTTGCCTGTTTCGATTTTTAAAGGACGACCGGCAAGTGTGGTTTCATAAACCTTGAAATTTTCGAACATTTTTGTTCCTCCTTTTAATTTTGAGGCTTTCGATTTAGCAATAAATCCAAAAGCAATTCCTTTCTTTGCCCCTCGATTTACCGCTAAAACACGAAAACCCTTTTTGCTTAATAATTTGCAACAAGGCAGACGGGTGAAATGCACCTGTCTGCCCCATTTTGCGATAATTACTTACGGATACCAAGCTTTTTAATAATGTCACGGTATCTCTCGATGTCAACCTTCTGTAAGTATGCTAGAAGGTTACGTCTGTGACCAACCATTTTTAGAAGACCGCGGCGTGAATGATGGTCATTCTTATGAACCTTTAAGTGCTCGGTCAACTCGTTAATACGGTTGGTAAGGAGTGCGATTTGCACTTCAGGAGAACCTGTATCTCCCTCGTGCTTAGCGTACTCTGCGATGATAGCATTTTTTACGTCTTTAGTTTGCATTATTTTCACCTCTTTTAATATTTATCCGCAAACCATGCAATAGGAAAAGGTGTTTCCAAAAAAATGGCATACTCCCATAGCTTAGTAAACGGTACGATGTATTATAACACAGTATTTGCAAAATGTAAAGCATTATTTTTTATTTTTTAAAGTTGTAATATCGCCGCTTTTATGTTATGATTATTTTATATAATTTATTTGTATCTCGGAGGTTTACTATGGGTAAAGGTAAACGCAAACAAACTTCTGCAGAAATTGAAAAAAATCTTTTGGCAGAAAAACATTCAATAATAAAAAAAGAACAAATAAGAAGCAGGCTAACATCCGTCCTTATAGTTGGTGGAATAATAGCTTTTGGCGCAATTGCAGTTTTAAGTTCTGTTTTTTACAATAATCTTTCGGAAAATGGAACATTTCTAAGAAACAAAGCGGTTGTTTCCACAAAAAATTTAAAGGCCAACGTTTGTATGACGCAATACGTGTTTCACACACTTGTTGACCAGTTTGCCACAAACTACGGCGAAACAAACGAAGAAATGGGTTTTGACTCTACCTCCGACCTTAAAAAGCAGGCTTGTGCTTACGAGGATTATGACACCTGGTATGATTACTTTGCCGACGCTGCAAAAAATCAGTTAGAGGAAATACTTATTCTTTGTGAAGCAGCAAAAGAAGATGGTGTTACACTTACCGAAGGCGACGAAAAGTTTATCGAAACATCCATGAAGGCGCTCTACGACAAGGCAGAGGAAGAGGAAGTTACCACCGAAGAATATATAGATAGAAAATACGGCGCTATTGTTAGCGAGAAAGACATAAGAAAATGTGTAGAATTAACCCAACTTGCGTCTCGCTATCAACAAAAATACGCCTCTACCCTATCTTATAACGATAGTGAAATTGAAAGTTATTTTGCCGATAATAAAGCATCTTTTTTATCTGCCGACTACATTTACTTCCTTATAGAAACAGGCGACACGAAAGGTAAAACTGACGCAGAAATCACTAAAATGAAAGCCGATGCTTATGCCAAGGCTAACGGAATAGCAAAAAACAAATCGCGCACAGATTTTATTGACGCTCTTGAAGAATATACCGCAAAACTTTTAAAAGAAGCGACCCCCGATGCTACAAAAGAAGAAATAAAAGAACAGGCAGAAACAGTTATTTCGGATTATGCAACGGTTGCCGATGCGCCTTATGACGTTTCTACAAAAAACGGCGAATGGCTATTTGACGCCAAGCGCAAAGCGGGCGACATCACAGTTATCGAAGATGAAGAAGGAAACGGATATTACGTTTTCTACCTAACCACCCCCGCAGAAAAGAATATGCTACCAACTAAAAACGTAAGGCATATACTTTTAAATAAAGAGCAATACGATAGCGACGAAGATTGTGAAAAAGCCGCTAACAAGTTGCTTTTAGAATGGCGCAATGGCAAAAAGACTGAAGAAAGTTTTGCCGCACTTGCCGAGCTTAACACCGGCGACAGCGGCTCGGTTACAAACGGCGGACTTTACGAAAACGTGCTTGAAGGACAAATGGTTTCAGAATTTAACGATTGGCTATTTAATCCTAAGCGTCAATACGGCGACACCGACGTAATAGCATCTGATTACGGGTACCACGTTATGTTCTATGTTGGCGACGGCAAGACCGCTTGGAAAGCCGACGTTGTTTCGGAACTTAAAACTAATGATTATGCAAAGCGTTTAGAAAAACTCAAAAAAGAACACAAATCTAAGGTTAAAGAAAACAACCTAAAACTTATTACACAGATATACGAAAGCACTGAAGAGGAAGAAACTACCGAAGAATAGGATAACTTATTATGAAAAAAATTATTAGTTCATTACTTATTTGTGCGCTACTTACAGTTTCTCTGTTTGGTTGTGGCAAAAAGGAAATTGACCGCACTAAAAGTGCCATATATACCGACAATTTTGAGATTACTACCAGTATATTAACCTACTTTTTTAATGCTCAATATTTAACTTTCTTAACCACTTATAAAAGCAACCTCGATGCAATAGGGCTTGATCCCTCTGTCCCACTGGCAGAGCAAGAATGTGGTATCGCAAGCGGCACCAACTGGTACGATTACTTTATGGATATTGCGAAAGAAAGGCTAACTCAATGCTTGGTTGTTGCAGAACAGGCTAAACTTGATGGCGTTAAATTAAACAAAAAATCGCTTAAAGAGGTTGACGAAGTTAAGAATACAATTATTGCCGATGCAAAGGACAAGGGTCTTTCTACCGAAGATTATGTAACTAAAAACTTTGGAAAAGGCGTTACCATTGATGATATAATTGAATGTACAAAAATGGAAAGGTTAACCTCGCAGTATTACGATACATTTGTTAAAGACCTTGACACTAGCGAAGATGCTATGGAAAAATATTTTGAAGGTCATAAAAAATCCTACTGCACCGTTGACTATATGGTCTTCAGTTTCCCAATAGACACAACCGACCAACTTGAAATTAACGAAATTCATGGTCGTGCCATAAACCTTAGCGAAGCACCATCGCCTGAAAAATTTAAAGAAGGTGTAAAGAAGTATCTTTTCGAATACTACGAAAACAATTACGTATCGCTTAGTAGCGAAGAAATTGAGAGTAAGGTCGAAGCGGCAATTGCCAATATAAGTATTACTAACGCTCCTTACAGTAGTTCTTCTTCTGCATCACGTTGGGCATTTGCGGACGGACGAAATGCCGGCGATGGTATTGTTATTAAAAACGAAGAACAAAACTCCTACGACGTTTATTATTTAGTTTCTGCACCAAAACGCGAGGAAACACATATCACAACCTTGCGACAAATTCTTATCGACCCCGATAATTACAAAAATGCGAAAGCCGCTAAAAAACAAGCAAACGAAATATTAGAAACCTTGAAAAGCCGCGAGTTTAACAAAAAAGATTTTATAAAACTAGCATCGGAATATTCGGACGACGAGGCAACCGCAACTTCGGGCGGTCTTTACAAAGACATTACCGTTGGTATGCTTAAAGACGCACCAGAGGTTGAGGAATGGTTATTCTCTTTAGAGAGATTTGCCGGCGATAGTGCCGTTATAAAAACCGCCGCTCACGGATACCATGTTGTTTATATCGAAAGCAAAGGCGACCCCGTTTGGTTAGAACAAGTTAAAACAGGTTTCAAAAGTTCGCGTTTCGAGGATTACATTTCTGAACTTTGCGACGAATATATGGTTTACGAAAACAACAACATAATCTACAAAATCACCGAGGTTGACAAAAGCGAATCTGAAATTTAATAAACTGCATAAAAGAAGCCACCCAGTCGGGTGGCTTCTTTGTTTTAGATAAGATTTAAAGTTATAATCTCAAAGTTCTTGACCGGCAAGGTTACCTTACCATCTTTTACTTTTAACGATTTTTCACGTTCTTCCATCAAGTTACAGAGATATACCTCACTAACACCTTCGGGCAAAGTAACGGTTACTTCGCGGCGGCAGTTATATGTATCATACATTCTAACTATTGCGCCATCTCCGTTTTCTGCCTTCTTAACGGTGTCAATAACGATGTTCTCGCTATCGCACGAAATGTAAGAATAGTTTTGAGGTAAAGTACCATTGCCGGCTTTAAGTGGCAAAGCAACCATTGGGTTGTTGAGATTTTGCGCGGCTTTTACTACGCCACCCTCTTTAAAGCCACCTTTATGAGCCATGATTGAATATGTAAAATTATGCTCGCCCTGGTCTGCATTGGGGTTAGGATACTCGGCACATTTAATCAAAGTTAAATTGAGTGTGCTACCCTCTGCACTGTGTCCATACTTGCAATCGTTAAGTAATGCAACACCGTAATCGCCATCTGAAATATCCGCCCATTTGTGTGCGCAAACTTCGAATTTTGCGGCATCCCAACTAGTGTTGGTATGTGTTGGTCTAGTGGTATAACCAAACTGAATATCGTAATCTGCTGAAGTAGCGTGAACATCAATCGGGAAAGATGCTTTAAGCAACTGGAATTTTTGATGCCAATCGGCTTTTGTTTCAAAGTCAATACGCTGACACTCGGTATATAGCCAAATATTCTGCTCAATTTCAGAATCCAAATATTTATGCACTACCTTAAAGCCTGCGCGCGTACCATCGGTTATTGGCTCAATTTTTGCAGGCGCATCAAGTTTCCACATTTTTTGTTTATGGAAGCTACTGATTTCCCAAGCATCATAATCTCTTGGAAGGTCCTCAAACACCCTAAGTTCGTTACCAAATTCGCCTTTTTTAAACACATCACGGCGGTTAACTTTATCGTAAAGCGATACGATTCTACCGCTTGCATCTATCTTCATTTTATAGTATTTGTTTTCGGCGGTATTTGTACCAAGTTTTACACCGCATTTTGTTTCTTTAGGCTCTATAACTGTCCAACCGAGGCTTGCAACCTTTTCGCCGCTTTCGTAGGTAACGCCATCAATTTTAGTTAAAACAGTTTGTTCTACTCCTAGTGGGTTATAAACCAAAACGCCACCATCAGAATTTATGTTTTTAGCAATTGTTTTTAAGGTTTTATCTATGCTACCGCCAAGATTATCTAAAATCTCGGCATAATCTTTATCGGTGCCATTATAAACTTTTTCTATTGAAGAACCGGGTATAATATCGTGGAATTGATTGTGCAATACCTTGCGCCAAGCAGTTTTAAACATTTCGGCAGGATACTCTAAACCTAACTTCTCGCCAATTACGCCTAAGCCCTCTGCATTTTTTAGCGCAGTTTCGCTTAAACGATTATTACGTTTGTTTTTAGCGATAGAGGTATATGTACCGCGGTGCAATTCAAGATAAAGTTCGCCAACCCATTTAGGCGTAACGCGAGTCTCTTTACAAGCTTTATCAAAATCCTTGCGAGCAGAATCAAGATAAGGAGCTAAAAACTTAATTTCGGTTACAGGCATACCGGGGATACCTCTTTTGAGCCTTTCGTGAGTTTCAAGCATTTTTGCGGTAGGACCGCCGCCGCCGTCGCCGTAACCAAAGGTTACCAATGCTCGCTCGGAATATTTCTTCTGTTGGAAACGATCGCGAGCACCCTTGATTTCTGATGGGGTAAAAATACTATTATATGTAGTAAAGTTGGCTTTGCCGGTTTTATCATAATCCTGCGCTGTTATGAAGTTGGTGAAAATCTCTGTTCCGTCAATTCCCTGCCACATAAATTGGTCATAAGGCATTGTATTGCTTTCGTTCCAACTGATTTTAGAGGTTACAAAATGGTCGATACCGCTCTTTTTAAGCACCTGAGGTAATGCAGCGCTATAACCAAAAACATCGGGCAAGAATAATACACGACAATCAACGCCAAATTCTTCTTTAAAGAACTGCTTACCGCGAAGTATCTGCCTTACCATACTCTCGCCGCCGATAAGGTTACAGTCCGCCTCAACATACATAGCGCCTTCGGGTTCCCATCTACCCTCTTCTACCAACTTTTTAAGTTCGGCATATTTTTCGGGTGCATCTTCTTTTAAGTACCTGTAAAGTTCGGGTTGGGACAGCATGAACTTATACTCTGGATAACGCCTCATAAGTTGTTCGGCAGTAGCAAAACTGCGTTGCATTTTCTCGCGTGTTTGCGCACGGTCCCAAAGCCACTCTACGTCTATGTGAGTATGACCTATACAATTTATAACAGGTTTGCCTTTAGTAGTGCATTTTTTAGCATAGAACTCTTTATCAATATACTTTTGAGCCTTCTCTATGCTATCATAAAACTCTTTTGAGAAAGGCACGCGCATATCAATTAAATTTACCGTTTGCTCTAAAGCGTAAAGAATAGTTATATACTCCTCGCTTCTTTCGTCTTGCAAAAGCATACTCTCGTAAGGCACAAAAATATCGTAATAAAGTTTTTCTATACGTGGGTCTTTTTTCAAGATTCTGGCGTTAATTTCAACGCTTTCTTCAACCATTCCCAAATAGAAATAGTTATAAGTCTCATATTTGGTTGCAGGCTCTAAATATGCGTGGATATGGTTGGGATCGAAACCTTGCACCATTTTACCGTTTAGATATAAAAGACCTTGAGCATTTATTGCATCCCAAGTGCCTTCGCTACCCGTAGTCATTTCAAGAACATAATAAAAAGGTTCTTCGGCTTTAGGTGTTTCAAATTGGAACTTAAACCAATAGTGAGTATCTGCACCATACAGGCTAGTGTGTGGCACGTAGGCTTTATATCCCATTTTAGGTGGTATATGACCCTTTTTGTACTCGGTTTTTTGGTACTTTAAATTCTCTAACTTGCAAATTTCTTGCGACATGTATTTTTCCAACATTTCGCAAGTTTTTTTTATTTTTTCGGCTACAAAAGGCATTTAAAATTCCTCCTTGTTTTGTTTCCATAAAATATAACTTAATTATACAATTTTTAGGGGTTTTCGGTCAAGACAAAAATAATTGCAAAACGGCACAAATTTACAACCTTTGTATTTTTTATAATTATAACCTTTAAAACTTTAATTTTCTAGGACATTTTAACCCCAAAATACAACATTTTTACTTTACAAAAAGGTACTAGCGCAAGACTAGTACCTTTTTTAAGATTATTTAAAGAATTTTAATTTTACCTTGCCTAGACCAAACGGCAATGCGAAGTAATCAGGCGTCCAACGGGTGTCGTCAATTTCCATACGCTCGAGCCAATCCTCGTCGTACGGGTTACCGCCCCAAGGGCCCGAAACATTATCATAAATACTACCGTTGCAACCCCTTGACCAAACGTGGCCAACTTCGCCCTCTACTCTATGGAAAGGACCTAGGAGGTTACGTAAACAGTTTGCAATTTTTACAGTAATTACGTTTTCGCCTGTGCTTAAAGCAGGTTTAATATCAATCTCGTAAGGTGCCCAATACTTATAACCTAAAGACTGACCGTTTACAATCATTTCTAAGGTGCAACCATTAAACTCTTCATAAGTGAACATAATTTTATCGTTTTTAAGTTCATCTTCAGTAATAGTAATGTTTTTTGTAAAGGACATAGCGCCTGCATAGAAAGGATAACCCACGCCTGTAATATCTTTACCTGCTTCGGTCTTTTCTACGTCAAGTGCAAAGAAACGGCTGAAACGATGTGTTTCATTATTGCAAGGCTCTTCTCTTGAAAATACACCGAAATCGCCTATTACATAAATAGCCTCTAGATCAACACGCTCTTGGTTGCTTTCAAGACCGCCCATTTTGTTTGCGGTTACGAATGCCTTTTTAAGAACGATTTCGTTTTCGCCAACCAGACAGTTAGAAGGAAGGTCTACAATCTCAAATGCGCGTGAGAAATAGTAGCCTTTATTAGTAAGGTCAACTGCCTTGCCATTAAACCAAGCTTCTGTGATTTCTAAATCTTCAAGCGCTAATTGCACCTTTACTTCTATATTAGATTTAAAGGTATAGCGAAGATAAACATCGCCGCTATATTCTTCCTCGTTAAGTTTACCGCAAATATTTACTGCAGGATAGCACTTTTTAGAATACTCGTCCCCTGCATTCTTTTTGAAAGTACAATTTTCAAGCATTAGCACGTTTGGATTATGGCGGTTTATTGCCCATTTATCCGAAAGAGTGCGAACAAAGTATGCGCTTTCCTCCTCGGGTGCTTGAATTTCCTTGGCATCCTCTAATGTGAATTTAACACTACTACCCTCGGGTATAGTGATGCTAACATAAGTAGCGCCATCCTCAAATAAAGTTGGATGCTCTTTTGCCGTTCCCTCTAATGCATCGTAGATTACAGCCTTTTTCTTGCCGCAAACAGAAATAGTAATTTCCTTTTCGTCGGTGCAATCGTCATTCATTATCAAATAATAGTCGCGGTCTTCATCGGCACGATGGTTAACAATAATAGGTGTGGCATCGCTTGTACAGGTTAGTTTGTAACTTGTGTTCTCGGAAGAGAGAATATCGATAAGGTCTTTTCTGTACTCGACAAATTCGCAACCTGCATCAATCAACTCTTTTGCAAGATTTACATCTTCCTCGCCATCAAGTCTAGTTGGCATTGTGCCAAGGATATAAACCTTACCACCACGTTTTGCATACTCGCAAACAAGGTCGCGAGTAGTCGAGCGTAGAACATGCAAGTAAGGAAATACAACCGATTTATAGGTCATCTCGCCTATCTTGAAACCTTTTTCGGTAATTTCACCAAAATCGCCAATAGTAGCCTCATCGCCAAACTCGAACTGGCATTGTGAAGCGCACAAGCCCCTTACAATTCCATAATAGAAACGCTCGTAATCGCGAAGTTCGGCATTTTCTAGTTGAGTTTTATCAATAGCGGGGTCAAACATCATATAAGCCGTATCTAGCGGATGAATAACTACTGCATCTTTAATAGGTTTGCCTTGGCTTATAAACCAACTTGTTCTTCTATAATAATCAAACATATCGGCATATCTATCCCAATATGGTTGATAGTAGTTAACTTGGTGTGGGAATGCGCGTTTGGCGTTTCCGTGCAAGTTATAGAAAAATGCGTGAATACATTTATGGTTTACACCTAAAGAGGCAAAATGGTCGAACAAATGGCGTTGGTCACGGAATGTAAAGTTGTGGGTTGTTACACCGAACATTTCGCAAAGCATATGCTCTTTACCTGCTTGGTGAGCCGCAGAGGTAAGTTGTAAAGGTGTTGTATACATACCGATTGTAGCCATAGGCGCAGAGAAATCGCCATTTGGTGGAATTTCGGTACCATCTTTTTCGCTATAACCAATGAACTCTCTAGAATATGCAGGTTTAATTTTGCCATAGCGCCAAGGCATATCTGCTTCTAGTGTATCCATACCAGGTATATCAAGATATTTATAGTAAGGCATTGTAGCAATACTACCAAAAATTTGGGTAGCCAAAGAATCCTCGTTAAAAAGATGTCCGCTAAACCAAATTTTATTCTTTTTACACCAGGCGCTAAGTGTTTTAAAGTAGCCCTCTTCCATAAGTTTTTGTAGAAGTACTCTATACTGATAGCGCACCTTTTTATAATCGCCAACCTTGAAGAAAAGTGATGCTAAGTTTTCTTCTATGCTATAACCCCAGCGGTCGAAGAAGGTTTTCTCAATTCCGTCGGGATATGGGATGCTATGAGCGTTAACACAAGGCTCATCAACCCACATTGTATGTATGGTGTTACCAAAGTACTCGCGGAATTCTTCCCAGTTTTCCTCGTAACACAATTTAACGTATTTTCGGCACATTTCGGGACTGAACATATTAAGTGTTCCACCGCGCCATTCGCCCGTTACTTCATCGGGTTTTGCGGCAGATTTACGCTTAATAATATAATATCCGTCTATTTCTTTTAAGATTTCGCCAAAATAATTTCTCTCTTCAAAATCTTCGCTTTCATAAAACTCTTTAGTTACGCACTGAACTACGTCCAAAACATCTTCAATAGGAGCTTCTTCAAAACCTGCGGGCATACGCATTGCCTGTAAAGTTACGCGCATACCATACTTTGTAGCCTCTTCAAGCATAACCCTAATCTGATGCTTCCATTTTGGACCCGGATAGTCGGTACGAAGACCAACATAAGTACGGGCAATAAAGCCACCCATACCCTTATCGTGAAACTCTTTTACCTGACGACGAATTTCATCATCTTTTAGTTCGTCGTTTAGCATCCAGAAATCCGTACCGCGATATATTTGGGGCGGATTTTTGAACATTTCCATCATAAAAACACTCTCCTTGATTATCTGGGAAATCCCAGATATTGAGGCCTCTCAAACCTCATTTTAACTTTACCAATTTATTGGTAATATGTCAACCAAAGCGGCAAAAAAACCTGCACAAATTAAGCACTTTTTTATTATGTACTTTGCACAAAAAAGGTGGACTTGCGTCCACCTTTTAATTATTTAACAGTTTCTACCACCGTTATACCATATTCTCCTGTTGGTAATTCTGCTTTTATTGCCACCATTGGCTTCATACCAAAGCCGTCGTAAAATCTACCAAACCTATGGTCTGCAGTATATACACCATCTTCGGTTATACTACCTTTGTAACCTATCATAGAGAAAGCGTCGCAAATAGACCATTTAACACTATCATTACTGTCTATAACACTTGCAGAAAGCTTTATTTGCTCGCCCGTTTTAACCTTTACATATAGGTCTTTCATAACCACCTGAGGTACGGGTGGCAAGGTAGTGTACATAATAAAACTGTACTCACCATCAACGGTATCTTTAATTACGCTATCAACCTCTATTTCGGCTTGGGCAGGTGCAATAATCATATTACCTTCTTGCTTTGTGCCAAGGCGATATACGTGCTTATAGAACTTTTTGCCTATGTGTTTTCCAAGGTCAATTTCTATTTTTTTAAGGCTTGATAATGCAAGCACTTGGTCAAGCGAACAACTATCAGAAGATAGAATTATGTGGTTACCATAAGCCCCTACCACCAATTCTGCTTTTTCTCTACCAAAGTCAATCTGCTCAACATTTTCAATATTAGTAAAAGAAAGATTTTCCGTATCTTCGCCTACGGCGACTTTAAGATTCTTCAAATTATTACCAAAAACGATAAGTTTATCTACCCTTTGGTTGTGGTCAAAAGAGAATACAACCTTAGCGCCGCTTAAAGAAAGAAGTTCGCTATTCTGCATATTTATACCATTGGTTAAGGTATTAGCAGAACCTACGTAATCGCCCTCAATTTTAGGAACAACGCCTTTAAGGAAGTCTCCTTTATAATCAAATAACGTTTTTTGTTTCTTATTAAACTCGTCGCTATATAAACCTATATTACGGATGCGAGAAAGTTCGTCCGGTGCATTAGTGTTCAACTGCTTAAATGCAAAGTATTTACATTTCAAACCCTCAGTTTCAAACATGCAGGTTTGATGCGCGCGAATATCACCATTACTTTCGGTTTTAAAAAGCGCATTATCTCCCCTATTATCTACGTAAGCGATTCTATTCATAGGGTCTAATATATCCTCGCGGCTGTTAGAAGCATACAACTCGAACTCGCCAACTGAATAATTATTTGAATATGAACCAATAAAGATTTTTCTGATAGTTTCCTCATAAGGTGCCTTATAAATTAGGGTGAAAGCCGTTCCGTGTATATCAATATGATTTACAAACCTATCTTTACTATCGGTTAAATAATGTATTAAATTTTTATCAATAATATCATTACCTGCGCGAATTATAAAACCTTAGCCCTTAGCCCAACTCTTTGCTTTTAAGGTCTACCTTATGAAATACTAATTCATTTTTCATTGGTACCCATCCAATATTTTTACTTATTCTAGCAAAATTCCAACGTGGTGTAAATGGACTTTTTTTTAGAACGAATTTAGATTTATTTAACTATCTTTATAACCGTTATTCCGTATTCGCCAGTTGGCAATTCTGCTTTTGCGGCATAGTAAGGCTTGGTTATGGTAGCAGTATAGAATGTGCTGTCTGCGGTGTATACACCGTCTTCGGTGATGGTGCCCTTAAAGCCTGTTGGACAATAGGTATCGCACATAGACCATTTTAGTTCGCCCTCGCCATCGATAACCTTGGCGCCAAGTTTTACACTTTCGCCCGCTTTTACATCTACAAAAACCTCGTCCATAACTACTTGGCGAACAGGTGGCAAGGTGGTGTAAACCACAAAACTGTAACCGCCTTTTATGGTATCTTTCATAGTATCAGTAGCCTCGATATCATATTCCTTTTTGGGAATGATAAGGTTGCTTTCGGGTTTAATATCACTTGTGAAGACAAACTTATTAAACTTCTTATTTACTCTATCATCGAACAAGAATTTAACTTCGCTATCTTTCTCAAGATTCGATTCAACTAAAACTGTATAGTCGCCCGTGTCGGTTACGAATGCTACAGTGTGCAAGTCGAGGCTATCCGAATCTGCAACAATAGTTTTACAATGTCTTGGGATATAGTTTGTAATAAGGCTAAATGCGTAGTATTCAAGCGAAGCCCCGTCGGGATAATCCCCACTAGTGTTACTCCAAAAAGCCGTATTTCCACCACCGAATAAACCAAGCTCATCCAAAACTGTGCGGCTTAAAATCCAATAAAGCATAGCGGTTGAACCACCGTTTGCTAGGCCTATAATATTTGCAATGTTATTTCGATTAAATTCTTTATAAAGAGTGCCATCTGATGTGTAGCAACCAAATTCCGTTGTAGTTACGGGGTGGTTGCCCGATAAGGCGCGCATACTCTCGGTAAGCTCAATAGCCTCGTCGTATTTTTGCGCGTATTTGTGGAAACTATACCTTTCGTACTTATCACCCGCATTTTTGTTAAGATGCTCTGCCCAAACATCAAACTCGTTGCAGATTTCTGCCGCCCAGATTTCGATTAAATCACGCAGATTTTCTTCGCGGAGTCTTGCATCAACCTTTTCTAGCATCTCGGTCCAATAAAGCATGTGATCTACGCCCTCGGGACATACAAAATCGTACCCCGTTGGTCTGCCTGCGTTAGACTCGTTATAGAAAGTTAGATATTTAATATTATCATAGCCTCTATTAACTATTAGTTCACGAAGGCAATCTGCACATGCAATAGCAAACTGGTCAAGGTCGCGAGGCGCCGAGTTTCTGCGATTGAATATATTTTGGAAGCAGAACCAGGGTTGTGCAGTATAACCAACCTTCCAACCAAAATTAAAGTCTATTTCCGTGCCTGCCGCTTTAAAGGCGTCAAGTTCTTTTAAAACCGCCTGCATTTTTGGACTATTAAATGTGTATTTGCGGTTATAGTAATCGTCGCCATCCATAACGAACCAATCTATTTGGAACCACATACGAACAACTGCGGGCTTGCATTTATTTATTCTGCATGCCTCAAGCGCCATTTGCGCCTCGTTAAAGCCTTTCATTCTGCCAATTTCGAAAAGGTGGGTTGGTAGCACATTGCCGCCAAGGCCTATAAAATCTTCGACAATTACCTTTTCTTTTTCAACATATATAGCAATATCGTCTGTAAAAATCAAAATTTCATCTATAATGGCCTTGTCGAACTTTATGCAGAAGGTATCACTACAAGCCAAATTTTCGGTGTTCAGGATATATTCATTTCTAACACCGAAAATTTCTTTTGTCTCAAAATCAATATCGTAATATTCGCCACCGCTAGATACCTTAGGTGCCACGATTTCTTTACCTATTACTACAACTTTGTTTATTTTTTTATCGGTAGGCAAACTAAATACTACTTCGCCTTTCTCGATTTTAACCTCTTGCTCGCCCTCAATTAAAAGCCTATCGTTAATCCATTCTGCTTTACCATCGCAATTACCCTTTAATTCTACTTTGCAACGAGTAGCATAGTTTGTTGGATAATAGCACTTAACATAGGTCTTATTAAGGTTAACAAGGTTATTATATGCGCCAAACAAATTAAGTCTTGTTATTTTATCGGCAGCGTGGGTACCACAATGTTTTAAAGCCACAAAACGACAAGTTACGTTTTCTACCTCTACCTTAATTGCGGCATGGTCAGAGCAAGGACAAAAAGCGTCTTTATTACCGTTGTCTATTGAAGCAACCAGGTTTTTCTCATCGAAAATTTCTTCTCTTTTCACGCTTGAGTAAATTTCTATTTTGCGAGATTGATACTGACCGTAAAAGGTAGCAAAATAAAAATAGTTAACCTCTTTTTCTTCGCCCATATCGTATATTAAAGCAAAGTCTTCGCCATCTATATCTATATGCTCTTCTTCGTACTCATCTGTGCTTATGTACTCGAAAAATTTTGGGTTAACAACAGGGTTGCCCATTCTTACAGAAAGCGGTTCTTCTACCCCGTCAAATCTTACAACTTGAGGAGCGATATTATTTAATAGGTTTATACCGCGCTTATCAATATTCATACTTTCTTTTTTTACAGTTACATTCATAAATGCACTTCCTTTAACAATGTGTTTTATTGCCTTCATTTTAACAATCAATAAAATCATTTTCAACAGTTGCAGACAAAAAACATACACAAAAATGGATGCCCAAAATTGTATACTATAAACAAAAAGTTTGTTTTAGAAAGATTGAGTTTTGAAATGTACAAAAAACAGTGCTAATACCACTACGCCCACGCGTTTGTGCTAGCACTGTTTTAATATTATTTAGTTACTTTTACAATGGTAATTCCGTATTCACCTGTTGGCAGTTCTGCCTTAACCGCAAAGCAAGGCAAACCAACCGTAGTTCTGAAATAATTGTCGCTTGTTTTAAAGACGCCTTCTTGTGAAACGTCTGCTTCAAGATAGTATGTTCTATTACAATCAACGATAGACCACTTAATTTCGCCCTCGCCATCGATAATCTTTGCACCAAGTTGTAATGGCTCGCCAAACTTAGTTTCAGTAAACACCTCGTCCATAACAACCTGACGAATTGGTGGTATGGTGGTATAAATTATGAAGCAATATTTACTATCAAGTTCATCGCTTATTACATCATCTACATCCAACTCTGCTGCAACGGGTGGAACGATTATATTAGCCTCACGCTCGGTATCTAAAGTATAAATATGCTTATAGAACTTTCTGCCAACATGCTCGCCTAAATCTATGTTAAGTTGCTTCGACTTTATTGTTTCTTTAAGTTCAACCGCAACGGTAATATGTCCATCTGCAGTTTTTACGGCGGTAGAATGTATACCGTTATCCTTCCACTCGGTTCTATAAACGGTGCTGTGCATTGGGATATAGTTTGTAAACATTGCCATCGGATAGTAATGTTTTGAGGCAACCGAAACCGGTTTATCGTTAGTAGGCATTGACCAGAAATTGCCTTGGTCGTGATTTATAACAAAACCTTCATCAACAACCGAGCCGCTTAATATCCAAAAATGCAAAGACGACATACCAACGTTTATATATCCCAAAATAGTGGCTATGTTGTTACATTCAAAGCTGAAATCTTCAGGCTTATAATCATCTGCATCATAAGTTGCAAACTCGGTTACGCTAATAGGTCTATCGCCCGCATATTGTTTAAGGTCTTTGTTCCACTCCATAGCATTTGTGTAACTTGCGTGATACTGATGGAAAGAAAAATGGGTGTACAGGTCTGGGGCATTGGTATTATAAAACTCTGCCCACTTTTTCCACTGACCTACTATTTCTGCAGCCCAAATGTCAACAATGCCTTCCATACCTTCCTGCTTTAATCTTGCGTGTACCTTTTTCATCATTTCTAACCAATAATCCATTGGATGCACGCCGCGAGGACAAACGAAGTCCCAACCTGTATCATAAAGGCCATTGTTAGACTCGTTATAAAAAGAGAGATATTTAATGTTGTCATATCCCCTGTTTATTATAAGTTCGCGCAAACAGTCAACACAGGCTATTGCATATTGATCAAGGTCGCGAGGAGCGGAGTTGCGCTTATTAAACACATCAAAACAGAACCAGTCAACCGCAGAATAACCAACCTTCCAACCAAAGTTGAACTCGACCTCAATACCAAGTTCTTTGAACATATCAAGTTCTTTAAAAACCGCCTTCATTTTAGGGGTATTAAAGACGTACTTGCGGTTGTAATAATCCTCCTCGTCCATAATGAACCAGTCTATTTGGAACCACAAGCGCACGATAGAAGGTTTTGCAACCGAGAGTCTACGCTTTTCAAGTTGCAAATGCGCATCGGTAAATCCCGCCATTCTACCCATCTCAAAAAGGTGGCAAGGCAATGCATTTGCACCAAGACCCAAGAAGTCTTTTGTAATTACCTCATCCCAATTAACCTTAATATCTAAACTACGGCAGAAAATTAGAATTTCATCCAAATTACCGCTTAATTTTAAAGTAACGGTTTTGGTTGTTTTAAAGCCGCTAACGTCTATTTTATATAGTGTACCAACGCTGGTAGTTTCTTTACTGTAATCTACCTTTTTAAATGCGCCGCTATCATCACAAATCATCAAATCTTTAAGGTCTTCGCCAATAATTATAAGTTCGTCTATCTTTTTTGTGAAAGGTAGTTCGTATTTAATTTCGGCGTCTTTTACAACTAACGCCTTTTCTCCGCCAAACGCGGCAGCATCGGTAAGCCAAGCAAGATTACCCTCATACTCGCCCTTAACCTCAGGAAGTTTACCTTGTATACAACTACCCTCGTAATTATCACGGATAAAGAGTCTTGATTTGGTGTATTTTTTATTGTATATACCAAAATTTCTTAAACGCGAAATATCGTCGGGGGCATTGGTGCTTTTTTGTATAAAACCTATATACTTGCAACTTAAGTCTTCGGTATTAAAAAGAACTGCTTGCTGTTTATGGACTTTGAAAAGTGCATCGTCGTTGCGGTTATCAATCTCAATAATACGATTTTTTGCATCGAATATATCTTCCTTATTGTTCGAGGCATACACCTCTACCTCGCCAATAGCATAAGGAGTAGAAAAACAAGCGAAATAGATTTTTTCTATCTCCTGCTCTTCTCCCAAATCATATAAAAGTGAGAATGCAGTTCCATCAATATCAATATGGGTGCTAAACATGCTGTCTTCGGCAATGTATGCTATGTAGTTAGGGTCCATAATCGGAGAGGCTATACGGATTGTAAGTTCTTTCTCTACACCGTCTAGCCTTTTAACCTCGGGTAAAATGCCATCTAGAATATTTACGCCTAGTTCGTCCCTTGTAAGTGCCTTTAATTCTTTTGTAATTTTCATATAGACTCATCTCTTTCGGTTGATTTTAACCATTAACTATTGAAATGCTATCTTTGATTTTCTCGTTTTCGAGAACTGTAACTATTGCAATACCATATTCGCCTGTGGGAAGCTCTGCCTTAACAGCAAACTGTGGATAACCTACTGCACGGCGAATCTGATACCTACCAAGGCTTTTAAACACACCATCTTCGGTAACTTCGGCGTTTAATCCGTAGGTATGATTGTATTCAACCAACGACCATTTTATATCGCCCTCGCCGTCGATAACCTTGGCATTAAGTTTTATTTCTTCACCATGCTTTACGGTTAGAAAAACCTCATCCATAACCACTTGTCGCACAGGCGGAATGGTTGTGTATACAATTAAGCAATAGTCCGACGGGGCCTTTTCGCTTATGCTGTCTTTTACATCTAGTTCTGCCACTACAGGTGGAATTATGAGATTCGCCTCACGCTCTATATCCCTTGTATAAACGTGTTTATAGAACTTTTTGTTTATCTCTTTGCCTAAATCTATATTAAGTTGTTTATCTTTTTCGGTTGCCTTTAGTTCGGCAAAGACTGTTATATCGCCATCGGCCGATTCTATTACCGATGCGTGAACTGCATCGCTTGTTATAGTTTTATAAACTTTGCTATGTTTTTTAATGTAATTGGTAAATAAGGTTAGGTTGTAATAATTTTCGCTTGCTACCGATTTTGGTATTTCTAGAGTTGGCATACGCCAGAAATTACCGACCTCGTGATTTATAACAAAGTGCTCATCTACAACGCTTCCGCTTAAAATCCAATATAGCATTAAAGAAACGCCGGCGTTTATAAAGCCCAACATATTTGCCACGTTATTTACACCAAAATTGATGTGATTGCTTTCTTTGTTGTACTTATACGTAGCAAACTCGGTAATACCTATTGGTCTATTACCTGTATGCTTTTTAAGTTCTGCAATATTGTGTAAACAACGGTCGTAACTTACGCCGTAGTAATGACCGGTGAAATATGTATATAGTTCGCCGGCATTCTTATTAAAGAACTCTGCCCAAGTATCCCAATTACCAACAATCTCTGCTGCCCAAAGGTCTATATATTTGTCCATACCCTCGCTCTTTAGTCTTGCATGCACCTTTTTAAGCGCACTTAACCAATGGTCCATTGGATGAAGGCCTTCGGGACAAACGAAATCCCATCCGTCAGGCAGACCATTGTTTGACTCGTTACAGAAGGAAAGATACTTAATATTGGTATATCCGCGGTTAATTATAAGTTCTTTTAATAGGTCAACACAACCTATTGCGTATTGGTCCAAGTCGCGTGGTGCCGAATCCCTTCTATTAAAGGCCTCCGGGAAAGCAAACCAATCGCCTGCGGAATATCCTATTTTCCAAGCGTAACTGATTTCAACCTCAATACCTTGCTCTAAAAATGCGTCTAATTCTTTATACACCGCCATCATTTTTGGACTATTGAACACGTATTTGCGATTGTAATAATCAGCCTCGTCCATAACGAACCAATCGGTTTGGAACCATACGCGCACAACCGACGGATTAGATATTGCAATTCTACGCTTTTCAAGTTGCATAAGCGCATCATTAAAGCCTGCCATTCTACCCATTTCAAAAAGGTGGCAAGGAAGAACGTTAGCGCCGACACCCATAAAATCGTCGGTTACAACTGTATCAAAATCCACCTTGAAGTCAACACTACGGCAATAGATTAAAATTTCATCAACACTACCGCTAAGTTTTATAGTTGCGGTGTTTGTTACGCCAAATTCCGTAACATCAAGTTCGTATAATTCGCCCACTTCGCAAGTAGTTTTTGTGTATTTAACCTCTTTCAATCCGCTTTCATCATCTGCAAAGAAAACATTAGATAAATCTTTACCGATAATAATAAGGCTATCAACCTTTTTATGAAATGGCAGCTGAAACTTAATTTCTGCGTTGTTAGCAACAAAGGTTTTATCGCCACCAAACGCCGCGCCATCGGTAAGATACTCTATTTTACCGCTATAATCGCCAGTTACCTTTGCTTCTAATCTTTCAATGCAACTGCCCGAATAATTTTTGTTTATAAATCTTCTAGCCTCGGTATATTCACTATTATAAGCACCTAATATTCTTATTCTGGACATACCGTCTTTGGCATTGCTTTTTTTATGTAACAAGCCTAAATATCTGCAAGAAAGGCCCTCGGTTTTAAAATATGCCGACCTATATTCACCCTCGCCTATCATTTGGCTATCATCGTTATTGTCGATAGAAACAACCAAATTTTGAGGGCTAAATAATTCTTCTTTTGCATTACTTGCGTAAATCTCACACTCTGCAACGGTATATGGTGGGCGGTAGCAAGATAGATAAAGTGTTTCTATGTCGGTAGATTCCTTTAAATCATAGGCCAAAGAATATGCCACAGTATCTATATCTATATGAAAGTCATAGTTGTTATCTGCTATAAGTTTTAAATATTCTAGATTAGAAGTTGGGTTTGCTATACGAACAGTAACAGGCTCATCAACACCATCTAAACGAGTGATTTCGGGCATAATACCATCTAATATATTTATGCCTAGTTCTTCTTTAGTACATACCTTTAATTCCCTGGTTACATTCATAGTAATAACCCCCAAAAAACTTTTCTTTCCTTCATAATATCAAACGCAAAAAGCAAATTCAACCAAAAAAGCAAAAAACACAATATTAAGCCAAAGCACAGCAATATTGTGTTATTTGTGTCTATTTAGTTCTGCGATAAAGTTTTGTTTGTTCTTTTAAAATGCCCGCAAGCCAAGAGTTAACACAGCCAGCCGCTATGCGCCACTGCCAATTCCCCTCACTTACAGATGGCGTGTTAATTCTACCCTCCGAACCTAAGCCCAAAAGGTCTTGCATTTGAATTATGCAGGTATCAGCAGCAGTAGCAAGAGCCGCTTTAATCATACCCCAGTTATATCCTTCGTTTGTGTTTAAACGCAAATACGCTGTGCAAAATTCAAACTCGGCAGATGTTATAGCGTTAATCCAACCGTTAACGGTATCGTTATCGTGAGTGCCTACATACACAACGCAGTTTTTTCCTATGTTGTGCGGTAAATATTTACTGTCGGCTTTAGGGTCGAAAGCGAACTGCAAAACCGCCATGCCGGGATAGCCGCTTTTCTTTAAAAGTTCTTCAACCGAGTCGGTTAAATGGCCTAAATCCTCGGCGATAATTTCTATGCCCTCTACTTGATTTATGGCATTTATAAGCGACATACCGGGGCCCTTTTCCCACTTGCCTTTTTTAGCGTTTTCATCGCCAAAAGGTATTGCGTAATACTCGTCAAACGCGCGAAAATGGTCAATACGCACAACATCATAAAGCGATGCAGAGTGGGCTATTCTGCTTTGCCACCAAGCGTATCCGTCGGATTTCATTTTATCCCAATTATACAAAGGGTTGCCCCAAAGTTGACCATCTTCTGAAAAAGCATCGGGCGGGCAACCTGCAACGGCGGTGGGTTTTCCTTCTGTGTCTAACAAAAACTGCTCGGGGTTTGCCCAAAGGTCTGCGCTATCGGGCGACACATAAATCGGAATATCGCCAATTATCTTTATGCCATTTTTATTTGCATATTCTTTTAATTTTTTCCACTGCTTAAAAAAGAAATACTGTATTGCTTTTATAATTTCAATTTCTTTTGAATATTTTTCTTTTGCCTCTAAAAGCGCATCCTTTTTCCTTACAAGAAGTGATTTTGGCATATTGTTCAAATAAATACCATCGTTTTTAAGTGCCATAAAAAGCGCGAAATCTTCTAACCAAAACTCATTTGCGCTACAAAATCCGCTATAATCATTTGTTGTATTTTCTAAAAAACGGCTTGCAGCAAGGTTTAATATCGGCAAGCGATTATTATAAAGTTTGCCATAATCTACAAAATTTGGCGTTCCGTAATCTATATGCTCGTATTCGCCACTATGTAAATAGCCCCACTCTTTTAAGGTATCTAAATCTATAAAATATGGGTTTCCCGCAAAGCTTGAGAAAGACTGATATGGCGAATCGCCAAAACCTGTAGGTCCTAAAGGCAATATCTGCCAATAACTTTGACCTGCTTCTTTTAAAAAGTCTACAAACTCGTAAGCCGCTTTGCCAAACGTGCCTATGCCATAAGGCGAGGCTAAAGAAAAGATTGGCATTAAAATACCGCTTGCTCTCATTGGATTTCCTCCAGTAACTTATGGTTAATAGGGCAGCCTCTGCCCTTTAGTTTTTTCTGTCTTGCTTTATAATCAGGTATGTACTTTTCTACAAGGTTATAAAAAGCTTTTGAGTGGTTGTGATGCACCGTATGAGCCAATTCATGCACAACTACGTAATCAATAAGTTCATCATCGAATTGCATAAGGTAAAGTGAAAAGCATAAAGAATTTTTGCCACTGCAACTGCCAAAACGTTTTGTTGCCGAGGTTATTTTCATACCACTATATTTTGCCCCCATAATTGTAGAAAACTGCGATACTTTTTTAGGAATTATTTCTTTTGCCTTTTTGCGAAGCGCCTCTGTTTCCTCTTGGGTAAGGGGTGCAGACGCTACCTTTGAAAGTTGCATATTTTTTAAGGTGTTATCAATCCAACCCTGTTTTTCTTTTAAAAAGGCTTTTATACGAAATGAAGAACAAAATAGCGGTGCGCGAACGATAATTAGACCGCTACTTTTTACCTCTATTGATATAGTTCTGCGGCGGCTTCTTATAATCTCAATATTGTTCACAAAAAGCCCCCTTCATACTAAACTTAATATCTACATATTTATAATATAACTTTATGTAGGTTTAGTCAATGAAAAAATGAGGTTGTATTTATGGAAAGAATTGCAAAAACCGTGCAGTTTATAGACGAGAATATTGCTTGGGGACCCCATCTTATAATTGCTATTTTGACTTTAAGCATTTATCTTACCTTTAAACTTAGGTTTATACAAATAAAAGGTTTAAAAAAGGGATTTAAACTACTGCTAAAAAACGATAATGATAATAGCGGAGTTTCGCGGTTTTCTGCCCTTTGCACAAGCCTTGCAGCAACCATCGGCACAGGGAACATCGTAGGCGTTGCTACTGCGCTTTCTCTAGGTGGCCCGGGTGCGCTATTTTGGATGATTGTTGCCGCATTTTTGGGTATGGCTACTAGTTTTGCCGAAGGGTTACTTGCGGTAAAATACCGAATACGGCAAGGTAATAATTTTGTTGGCGGCCCGTTTTACTATATAGAACGGGGTCTGGGTAAAAAATTCAAGTTTCTAGCGGTTGCATTTTCTTTTTGCGCGGTTATAGCGGGTACTTTTGGTATTGGTACGGTAATACAGTCAAGCAGTATTGCTTCGGCTGTTTCGGGTTATTTTAAAAGCGCTACCATAAACGGCGGTTTTAATTATGCCGTTGCGATTTGTGGCTTTTTAGTAACGCTTTTTTCTGCGCTAGTTTTAATTGGCGGAATAAACAGAATTTCAAAGGTTGCAGAAGTTTTTGTTCCGTTTATGAGTGCAGTTTACATAGTGGTTTCTCTTGCCATAATTATAAGTAACATAGATAAACTTCCGCGCACTATTATTCTTATATTTAGTAGCGCATTCACACCAAAAGCCGTATTGGGTGGGGCTAGCGGTATAACCTTTTTAAAGGCAATACAGTTAGGCACAAGCAGAGGGATATTTTCTAACGAAGCAGGGCTTGGCTCGGGCGCTATTGCGGCGGCTTCGGCTAGAGGCTCTGAACCCGTCGAACAAGGGCTTGTTTCTATGTTAGGACCATTTATAGACACCATTGTACTTTGCACAATTACAGGGCTAGGACTTATTGTTACAGGCGCTTGCGATATGGGTGGAACGGGTGCCGCAATTACGATTTTTGCTTGGAAAAAAGGACTGCCGATAAACGACTCTGTTTGCGAAATTCTTTTAATGCTACTGATTATCTTTTTTGCCTTTTCTTCTATAATCGGGTGGCACTATTACACCGAAAAAAGCCTTTGCTATCTATGTAACAGCAATAAAAAAATCATAACCACCCACAGAATAATTTATATACTTAGCGTGTTTTTTGCACCCTTTATACCAGTCGATACCGTTTGGGCTATTGCGGACATCTTCAATGCTTTTATGGCGCTACCAAACCTTATCGCCATATTACTTTTAAGCGGCGTTGTGGCAAGCACAACAAAGAGTTACTATACTAGGAAAAAATAATCTTCTTGTGAAAACAGTAGTTTTATGTTATACTTTTAAAAAACTTTATTAGAGGTACATTATGGATATTAAAGCGCTTTCGGGCGGCAACTGTGCTACCGTTTATAAAAAAGAAAATCAAACCAAATTTCGTGATTGTTTAACCGTTTATATTGACGGGCGTGTTTTGTTCGAGCGTTACTGCTACGGAGAGGCGGCAGGTCTTGTTTTTGATTGCTATGCTAGTGGTATTAGTGAAAACGGCGAAATTCTTTGGACCCACGAGCCCGACTCTCAAAGTCGCAAAGATGCGCTCCCCCGCATAATAGAAGATTTTTCGGACGGCGCTATTAAAATTTTGGGCGATACAAAACGCTACATAAAAGAAAAAGAACTGCTAAAAGACTCGGCACACGGTTACAGTAAATTTAAACTTTGGCTTATAAAAAGAAAAATGCGGTAGAAGTAAAAACTTCTATCGCATTTTTTATTAGAACAGAACAATTATTATTGGAACGCTGCAAATAAGAACTACTGCCGCAGCAATAATTACCGCCTTTAGCCAAACTCTATATATTGGCGAGGCGTGCTTTACAAAAAGGAAGATTATGGATAGCACAATAGCGGCAAGCGGTATTAACACCAAAAACAATACTATCATAACTATAAGTGAAAGTTCGGTAAAACCGGTAAGTATAACCTCTATCTTCTCATCAGATTGCATTATTTCTTCGTCAACGGTTTCGGTTGCATCTTCGCTGTACGTTTCCTTCATTTCCTCTATGTACGCTTCATCAGACAATTTATATGCAACGCTCAAGTCTGAAAAATCATCGTTCTTTACAAAGAAAAAATCCTCTCCGTTTTCGTACACATATCCCACCGGGAAGCGAACCTCTTTATTTTCGTCTGTGATATATACAGAGTGATAAGCGTAAAACCTAAATTTCTTGGAGGTTACCGAAACTTTATTCTCCTCGCTTAACCAATCTTCAACCTTTGCATAATCCAAAAACCTATTTACATAAGCGCGGCTGTTTTCGGTTATTATATAGCTCGCATTTTTACCCCCTAAAAACTCTTCCATCCACTTATTTTTATCACTGCGAACATAATATATAGTTTCCGTAACCGAGCCGTATGTGATATAAGCTTCTATAATATAATCGCTTTTTTTAGGAACGGCAATATCAACATAGTCAAGTTTCTTTTCGAATTTTTTATTATCGAATTCGTATTCAAGATAATCGGAATCACCATAACTTACAAAAAAATCAGTGTTCTCTATCGGATAGTAAGTATATCCATTATACGAAAGAGAGTCCATCTCGCCCATAATGATACAGGTTTTCTCATCGGCTAATGCAGAAATACTTAAAGACGAGATAAGCAAAAGCGTGCAAATTAAACTAATAATTCTTTTCATACCTTCGCCCCCCCTACTCTAAATTAAGCTTTGTGTTTACAAGGTGTAACGATAATGTATACAGTATCAAAGACACCAACACAACAAGCGCAATCAACGCAAAAAACACAATGCTAAACATACCCATAATCTGATTTTCGGTTAATTTTTCTATGGTTTTAATTACACTTTCGGAAGCAAAACTCATAACTGCAAACTGAGAAAAATATGAGGTTACTACCGATACACCATAATATATACCTATTGCAACAAGCACCTTATATTTACGCACTAGAGCAGCAGCAACCGTTACCGCGCAGTAGTCTACCATTATTTGAAGAAGTGGTAGTGCCACAACAAACAAAAGCAACTGCAAAGCATATAACGGAGTGAATAATTTCATTTCTGCAAACATTTCGCCGAAAACTTCTAAAATCCCCCTCCAGTTGCTTGCATCAAACAGTTCTTTCGGTATCGCCAAAGAGAGAACTATAAACACATCAAAAATAACCACAAATGAAGATATTGCAGTAAAAAGATAATTAACCAAAACTTTTGAAGAAAGAATCTCACTAGATTTAGCCGGCAAGGTAAAGGTTAGGTATCCCTCGTCTGTAAAAAGGTTCTTATAATACCTTACTACACCTAATATACGAGTAAATATCAAGAGCCCAAAAATTGCTACCGCCGAAATAACGCCTGCTAACAAGCAAAGAACCTTTAATGCATTTAGTTTATCGTTTTCTATAGCGAGCGTTTTAAAACACAAGCCACACACAACCGCAAGTCCTACCGTAGTAACTGCGGCGATTAGCCAATATTTTATGTAATAATTAAAATCGTATTTAACTAATTTACGGAGCATCTGAACACCTCCCTAAACAGTTCATCCAAAGTTTTACCTGTTTCTTCTTTTTGTGCTTTAACGCTACCTCTTTTTAAAATTTCGCCACCAAAGGTTAAAAACACAAACTCATCCAACAAATCCTCAACATCAGTTATTAAATGGGTGGTTATTATAATCGTTGCCTCTCGGTTATAGTTGCCCAAAACAGTGTTTATTATATATTCGCGAGCGGCAGGGTCAACACCTGCAATTGGCTCGTCTAAAAGGTAAAGTTTGGCGTTTCTTGACATAACCATTATTAACTGCACCTTTTCTTTTGTGCCTTTAGAAAGGTTTTTTAAAGGTTTTGTTATGTCTACACCGAGGTCGTTCATCAATGCATAAGCACGATTTGAATCAAAATCAGCATAGAAATCCGAAAAGAATGTTATTAGGTCGTGCACCTTCATATTAGCGGTAAAATAAGTACGCTCGGGCAGATACGAAACTATTGCCTTGGTTTTTTCGCATATACTATTACCATCAACCAAAATTTCGCCCGAAGTAGCTTGCAAAACACCTGCAACCATTTTTACAAGTGTCGATTTTCCGCATCCGTTAGGCCCTAGAAGTCCAACAATTTTACCCTTTGGGATTGATAAATTCAAATCCTTTAAAACAGGGGAACCTTTTTTGTACTCTTTACAAAGACCTTTAACTTCTAAAATATTCAAGGTATCCTCTCCTTTACTAAATTCTACAAATATATATTACCATATTTTTGGTAAGCCGTCAATTATTTGAAATCACCCACTTGAAATACTAATTAAAATACGATATACTGTTTTTAGCAAGTTTTTGGAGGTATTTTTTATGAATATTGTTTGTTTGGATTTAGAGGGCGTTTTAGTCCCTGAAATTTGGATTGCTTTTGCAGAAGCTTCGGGCATTCCCGAACTTAAACGTACCACCCGCGACGAGCCTGATTATGACAAACTTATGAAATGGCGTCTTTCTATTTTAAAAGAACATGGCCTAGGTCTTAAAGAAATACAAGAAACGATTGCTAAAATCGACCCTATCCCCGGCGCTAAAGAGTTTTTAGACGAACTTCGCTCTATAACACAGGTTATAATTATTAGCGACACCTTCGAGCAATTTGCTACACCATTAATGAAAAAACTTGGTTGGCCTACAATTATGTGCAACTCTTTAGTTGTTGCCGACGATGGTGAAATTACAGATTTTAAAATGCGTTGCGAAAAATCAAAACTTACTACCGTTAAGGCTTTACAGTCTATTGGTTACGATACCATTGCTTCGGGCGACAGCTTTAACGACCTCGGTATGATACTTAACAGCAAAGCAGGCTTCCTATTCAAAAGCACAGAGCAAATTAAAAAGGATTATCCCGAACTCCCCGCTTTTGATACATACGACGAATTGCTCGACGCTATAAAGAAAGCATTATAAAATAGAAAAACCGACTTTAAGTTATACCTTAGAGTCGGTTTTATTTTTATTCTTTATTTGTTTTAGCATCAGCAAGTTTTGTTTCTCGCCTTAGCTTAACATGGTCAGGAATTGGATGAATTTCGCCCGCCGCTTCAAGCGCCGCCCTTGTAAGTAACGGACCAACAAGTTCGTAAATAAGTACCGCAAAAAGCGTTATATTACGAATTAATGTACCCTCCGCGCCCAATTGCATAGCAGTAGCGCACATGCCCAAAGCCACACCTGCTTGCGGCAAAAGGGTTATACCTAAATATTTGCATATTTCTTTCGAGCAATTTGTAAGTTTGGCACTTAAAAACGTGCCATAATATTTACCCAACGAACGTGAGATTATATAAACCGCACCGATTATAACTATTGCTATATCTACAAACACACCAAGCTCTAACTCGGCGCCGCTTATTACAAAGAAAAGCGCAAATATTGGCGAAGTCCATTTGTCCGACGCTCCCATAAGGTCGTGCGACAAAGGGCAAATATTGCAAAAAATTGTGCCAAGCATCATACAGGTAAGCAAAGATGAAAAATGTATGTGTATGGGGCCAATATTAAAATTAAGCATTGAAAGTGATGCTGTTAAAAACACTATGCCGATTGTCAGGTTCAAACGATTTGTGTTTGAATTGAAAAGCCTTTCTAACTGTGTTAATACCCAACCCATTATAGAGCCTAACAGTAGCGAACAAACTATTTCAACTAAAGGATTAAGAAGTATAGATACCAAATCTACCGTTCCGCTAACCAAAGTTTTGGCTATCCCAAAAGACACCGCAAACACAACAAGGCCAACCGCATCATCAAGCGCTACTATCGGTAGAAGAAGTTTAGTTAACGGGCCTTTTGCCTTATACTGCCTAACAACCATTAGCGTTGCGGCAGGAGCAGTTGCGGTAGCAATTGCACCCAAAGTTATAAGTTGCGGTACAGTTAATTTATCGGGCATCAATATATGCACGGCATAAAGTGATAAATCAACCAAAAGAGTTGCGCCAAGCGCCTGCAAGATACCAATCACCAAAGCCTGCTTGCCCGTCTTTTTAAGGTCAGAAACGCGGAACTCGTTACCTATTGAAAAGGCTATAAATCCAAGCGCTACTTCCGATACAAGCGATAAACTTGTTACGGCGTCCATACTATCAAAGCCAAGTCCCTCTATTCCAATTGCGCCAAGGCAATATGGTCCTATTAGCACGCCCGCTATTAAATATGCAGTTACCGAGGGCAAGCGCAAAGGTTTAAAAAGTCTGGTCATTAAAAGACCCGCTAAAAGTGCTACTGATACTGATAATAATGTGTTCAATTAAAGGTCATCTTCTTTGCTAAAAATATATTTAAACGCTATAAAACCCCAAACCTTGCGGTTTGGAGTTCTTGGTGGAGTATATCGGGGTCGAACCGACGACCTTTGACTTGCGAAGCCAACGCTCTACCAACTGAGCTAATACCCCATAGCTCTTTACATTATAGTACTTTCTATTTTAAATTTCAATAGTTTTTTCGGTTTATTTTAAAGTTTTGTGTGCTTGCAAAATTGTAACCTCTATGCTACAATGCTAATATATACTTTTTAAGGAGTTTATTATGACTGCTCAAAACACTTCAATAGACAGAAAAAATAAAATAATTGGCATTACTGCTATTTCTTCTATCGCTTTAATTCTTGTAGTGGTTATTGTTTTAATTTCTATCCTAAGCGGAAAAGCGACAGTTAATTCAAACGGCAACCTTATGCAAGATTATAATATTAACCGCAAAACCGCTAAAATCAGTGAAGAGTCCTCTAAAGACTATATAAATTTTTGCACCAAACTTATGTCTCAACAGGTTCAAAACGGTGGCAATGCCGCTATATCGTTAACCGACACTGCAAACACCCTTAGTTTTCTCGCGTCTACCTCTTACGGCAACACTCGCAGACAGATAGAAAATCTACTCTGCCAAAGCGCAGAAGATACCGCCGCTATGGTAACAGGGTTAGAAAAAAGAATCACATATAAAGATAACGAAAAGTATGGTATTTTATCCTCCAACACCGCTTGGTTCAATGCAGCCGAGCCAATAGCAATCAAAAAAAGTTTTCTAAAAAACAACGCTAATAGATTTGGCCTTAATATAAACCGTGAGAATTTTAGCGATTTATCAACCTCAAATCTTGCTCGCGAAATGGTAGTTGATGCTACCGACGGCAACTCTTATAGCGATGTTAATTTTATAAACGAAAATAAATTTAATATTGTTTCGGGCGCCACGTTTAAATCTCTTTGGGAAAAAGGTGCTAACTCCGACGATGTTTATGAGAACCTTTTCAAAGGCGAGAATGGAGATTCTACCGCTACGTACTTTGAAACTGTCGAATCAAAATATATTTCAGGAGAAACTTTCGTAGGTACCACCAAAGAATACCAAGATGGCTTTACCTTTGTTGGGCTCGTACCAAAGGAAACAGAAAATGATATTTACTATACTCTACAAGATGTCTCGAATGAAATTAAAGATAAAAATCTGGTTGGGAATCTTTTAAACAGCGGTACAAACGCAAAAGTTTATGTTACTCTGCCCTACTATGTAAACAGTGTAAACAATCCTACAAATATCGACTTTAAAAAGACGTTAGAATCTCTAGGCGTAACAACTGTTTTTGGTAATTCCGCCTCCTTTACAGAAATGACCGACGATAGCGAAAACTTGCGTTTGGATAATTACTATCTTTCGGGTGATATTAGTATTACACCCGCAGGCGCGATAAACAATTATTCTAATGTAAAAACAAGTAAAAAAGAGTTCAAAGACTGCAAAGTTTCGGTTCATTTCACTCGCAGCTTTATGTATTTTATATTTGATAACGAAAGCAATTTGCCCGTTTATTTTGGCGTAGTAAACGATATTGCGTAACCAAAGAATTTTGCATATAAAAGCGCAAAAAAATAGGTGGATAAATTTTTTAAAAAAAGGCTTGACAACAAGGCTTTAAACTGTTATAATCATATACGCGCTTGAAATTGAGGCGCTTAAAATTGGCGGTATAGCTCAGCTGGCTAGAGCATTCGGTTCATACCCGAAGTGTCACCGGTTCAAATCCAGTTACCGCCACCATACAAGGCCCGGTGGTCAAGCGGTTAAGACACCGCCCTTTCACGGCGGTAACACGAGTTCGATTCTCGTCCGGGTCACCAAAGCGGTTGCCATCGCAACCGCTTTTAATTTTAAAACAAACAACTCTGTATATTGACTTTTAGATTTCTTTGTCATATAATTTCAATAGTTCGTTACACTCTTTCTTGAGTTTAACATATACGGAGACGTATCGAAGTGGTCATAACGGGGCTGACTCGAAACATAGTCGGGTGTGTCACGACCGTATCTCCGTAAGTCCTTTATTTATCGGCGTTTACGCTGTGTGCATTTGCACTTTCAGAAAACCGCATCTCGCAGTTTTCTCGCAATTTAGGTATCAAGGCGCAAGCCTATACAATTTTATATGGAGACGTATCGAAGTGGTCATAACGGG
>JAZOQV010000013.1:0-9605 GCA_045656265.1 Acutalibacteraceae bacterium
AATCGCCAAAAGAACACATTCTGTCGGTACCCCTTGCCCTTGCATAAGCGCATGCGAGTGGAGACTCGTCAAGACCCTCAATATCATCAACAAAGCAAGCTTTTTTAAGTTTATCTGAAAGCGGAATACCAACCGCTGCAGATGTAGGGCTTACGTGTTTAAAAGAGGTAACTGCAGGAAGGCCCAAAGCCTCTTTTAACTCTTTAACTAACTGCCAACTGTTGAAGGCATCTAAAAAGTTAATGTAGCCTGGTCTACCGCATAAAATCTCGATAGGTAGGTCGCTACCGTCTGCCATAAATATTTTAGAAGGTTTTTGGTTGGGATTACAACCATATTTTAATAAAAACTCTTTCATTTTTTGTTACCTCTCTTATTTGTTTTTGTTAACTATTCTAGAATCATATTTTCCGGTTTCCAGGTCAATATATCTTACAAAAAGCGATACCTTATTATCTTCATTTAAGTTTGTCCAGATAAGGTCGGTAAGGCTATCAATATCCATATCGGGAAGTTCTAGTGTTTTAGGCTCGCCCTCAAAACTAGGTAGTGGGTTGCCATCGCACTTATAAGTATGAATAAACTTTGCCTTTGCAGGTAGTGGGTTAGAATATGCAAAGGTGTATCTTTGGCAAGAACTACCGTCGCCATCTGCAGATTTTAGAATTGACATAGCATAGTTCATATCGCCGTTTTCTAGATGAATAATACCTGAAATACGAGGTGTGTAGTTAGGAGCGTCATCCTCGAACTCGCGGGTGCGTAATGCCTGTTCAAAGGTCATCTGCTTGTCCATTAGTTCATAAATTGTATCGGTCTGGTCGCCATTTGTTACGATAGTTTTATTACCAAGCACACGAACAGGAGCATAAATGATAAGGTGTGGGTCGGTCATTTTGCTTTCATCAAATGCTTGAGTTCTGATACCCTCGCCATCCTCGATAAACACACGATTGCGGCTATTTTCACTTCTACCCATAATGAAGTATGCAGTGATAGCATTTTTGCCATCGGCGCTTTTACCAATGATTATACCTCTACCGTGATATGCTAATGAATTAAGCTCGCTTGCGATTGATTTAATTTCCATAACTACACTTCCTTTTTTTATTCCCTAATTACTGTTTTGCCGTTTTCTACTGTGATTTTGCCTTCACAGAAAAGCTTTGCTGCTTTTGGTAAAATTTTCCATTCTGCCTCTTCCATTATTCTTCTTTGCAGAGTTTCGGGTGTATCCCCTTCTTTGACTTCTACTGCTTTTTGAAGAATGATTGGGCCTGCATCACACTCTGCAGTAACAAAATGCACCGTTGCGCCCGAAACTTTTACACCTTTTTTTAATGCCTCTTCGTGAACATGTAGGCCATAATAACCCTTGCCACAAAAAGATGGTATCAAAGCCGGATGAACATTTATCATTTTATACTCGAATGCATCGCATACATTCTCATCGAGTATTGTCATAAAACCTGCGTAAACAACCAAGTCTGCCTTTTCTTCTAAAAGAATATCTCGCATCGCTTTGCTGTATGAAGCAATATCGCTATACTCTTTTCTAATAAGAGTTCTTGTGTTTATGCCAGCTTTTTTAGCACGCTCTAGCGCAAAAGCATCGGCTTTAGAGGCGATAACACAGGTAATTTTACCGTTACCTAGTTCGCCCCTACCCTGGGCATCTATTAAGGCTTGCAGATTAGTTCCGCCGCCCGACACTAAAACAACAATGTTTTTTGTATCTATCATAGAATTACACCCTCGTCAGAGGAAACTACTTCGCCTATTATGTATGCATCTTCGCCGTTAGCGTTAAGAATTTCTAATGCCTTCTCGGCATCTTCTGACGCAACAGTTACGCTCATACCAACGCCCATATTAAAGGTATTGAACATATCACGCTCGGGGATATTGCCAACCTTTGCAATATACTCGAAAATAGGTAGTATTTTAAGTGCGGATTTATCAACCTTAACACTCTTACCCTCAGGTAAAGCGCGAGGAATATTTTCGTAAAAACCGCCGCCTGTAATATGAGATACTGCCTTAACCTTAACCTCTTTAAATAAAGCAAGCATTGATTTAACATACATTTTAGTAGGTGTTAAAAGTGTTTCGCCAAGTGATTTACCGCCAAGTTCTGCAACAGGGCTATTTAGGTCGGCGTTTTCAATATCAAACACCTTGCGAACAAGCGAGAAGCCATTTGAATGAACGCCTGTTGATGCAAGCGCGATAACTACGTCGCCTTCCTTGACTGTGTTTTTATCAAGGATTTTTGACTTATCAACAACGCCTGTGCAATAGCCTGCAAGGTCATAATCTTCCTCGGGCATAAGACCGGGATGCTCTGCAGTTTCACCACCGATTAAAGCACAACCTGCCTGAACGCATCCTTCTGCAACACCGCCAACGATATCTGCAATCTTTTCAGGATAGTTTTTACCGCAAGCAATATAGTCTAAAAAGAAAAGAGGTTTTGCGCCACAGCAGATAATATCGTTAGCGCACATTGCAACACAGTCTATACCTATTGTGTCGTGTTTATCTAAAAGCATTGCAAGTTTGATTTTTGTACCAACACCGTCTGTACCGGAAACCAAAACAGGCTCGGTAATGCCTGTAAGGTCTAGGCCGAAGCAACCGCCAAAACCACCAACATCGTCAAGACAACCCTCGTTTTTAGTACGAGCAATGTGTTTTTTCATAAGTTCTACTGATTTGTAGCCTGCGGTAATATCAACACCTGCGGCTGCGTAACTGTCAGATTTAGAAATGTTATGCATTTTATTCACCTTATCCTTATTTATTCTTTACCTGTCCAACAATATGTGCAAAGGCAATCTTGAGGTAGTCCTATTGCCTTAATTATACCATCTAAAGTTTGGAATTCTAACGAGTCAAAGTTAAGTTTTTTGCAGATTTCCTCTCTTAACTTCTTACCACGCTCGGTCTCTCCGTTAGAATACTCGTCGATGTGCTTTAAGCCTTCCTCACCCTCGAGGTCATTTATAACCCTACGTGCAATAAGTTCCATCTCGCTAGTTGCCCTTGTAAAGTTAAGATATTTACAACTAAACATTATTGGCGGGCAAGCAGAACGCATATGAACTGATTTAGCACCATTAGCATAAAGAAAATCGACCGTTTCTTTAAGTTGAGTTCCGCGAACTATTGAATCGTCTACAAAAAGCAAGTTTTTGTGAGCGATTAGTTCGTGTACGGGAATTTGCTTCATTTTAGCAATTTTCTCACGCTCTACTTGTGTTGGTGGTATAAAACTACGCGCCCAAGTAGGTGTATATTTTATAAATGCCCTTGCAAATGGTTTACCGCTTTCGTTAGAATAGCCAATTGCGTGAGGCGTTCCCGAATCGGGCACGCCGCCAACGTAGTCAACATTATCGGCGTTGTGGCTTTCCTTATCCTGCATTGCCATTATTCTACCGTTTATATAGCGCATAACCTCAACATTAACACCTTCGTAAGTAGAGGTTGGGAAACCATAGTAACTCCAAAGGAATGAACAAATTCGCATCTTTTTACCAGGTTTTGCTAATTGTGTATAACCATCTGCAGTAATTTCAACTATCTCGCCTGGGCCAAGTTCTTTTTCGTCTTCGTAGCCTAGTTTTTTATAAGCAAACGATTCGAAGGTTACGCAATAACCATGTTCGCTTTTACCCATAACCATTGGGATTCTGCCAACCTTATCACGTGCGGCTATGATATTACCATCATCCTTTAGAATAAGAATAGATGCGGTTCCATCAATGCTGTCGCCCACGAACTTAATACCCTCAACAAAATTGTCTTTTTGGTTTATTAGTGCCGCGGTTAGTTCGGTAGCATTTATATAGTTGCCACTCATGGCGTTAAAATGACCGCCACGATCGTTAAGATACTTTTCTATCAATTCTTTAGCGTTATTTATTACACCGATAACGCAGATTGCATAGGTTCCAAGTTTAGAGCAGATTAGCAATGGTTGTGGGTCGTAATCGCTTATGCAACCTATCGCCGCAAATCCCTTCATCTCGGTAAATATATCGCCAAACTTTGTTCTAAATGGCGAATTTTCTATATTATGGATTTCCCTTTGCAGACCAAGTTCTTTGTCATACGCCGCAATACCGGCGCGACGCGTACCAAGATGGGAATGATAATCTGTTCCGAAATATACATCCTCTATGGCACTGTTTTTACAAACAGCTCCAAAATAGCCTCCCATAGCTTAACTCCTTATTTTCTATTCTTAGCCGTTTAATTCGGCACTGATTTTTTTATCTTTTTCTAAAACAACCTTTGCATCGCTTATACGCTTTGCATCTAACTTTGCGGCAAGGTCTTTATCTTCTACCGCAATAATTTGTGCCGCAAGCAAAGCCGCATTTGCTCCTCCGTTAATAGCAACGGTAGCAACAGGGATACCTGTTGGCATTTGAACGGTTGAAAGCAACGCATCCATACCGTCTAGATTTGATGATTTGCAAGGAATACCGATAACGGGAAGTGTTGTGTTAGCGGCAATGGCACCTGCTAAGTGCGCTGCCATACCTGCCGCAGCGATAAGAACGCCAAAGCCGTTTTCTCTAGCCGAGAGAGCGAAATCGCGTGCCTCAACGGGTGTGCGGTGTGCAGAATACACGTGTACCTCATGAGAAATACCCAATGTTTTAAGCATATCCGTAGCTTTTGTAATGATTGGTAGGTCGCTATCGCTACCCATAATAATACCAACTTTTTTCATAAAAACTCTCCTTTTTATCGGTAATAAATTGCAAAAGGACACACCTAACCCGTATTAACGGTTAAGCGTGCCCAGACGGTCGGCTGATGTAGGGAAAATCCCTTAACATTTCCTGTTCCTCCGTGGTGCTCCACTATTACTCCGTCAGTTGCAGGAAACGGTGATTTTTTTGTTAATTTTACAACATATTAAGTATACCATTTTTAACATTTTGTGTCAAGGCAAAAAGGCTTATAAAAAGGCATACAAAACACCGCTTATTTTTATCTATTTTGCCTTTGTTTCACAATAAATGCATCTATAAACTTTGTTTTCTTTTTCGGTTAGTTTAAAAATGTGGTCAAGACCTAATTCAACCGAGGTAATACACCTTGGATTTTTGCACTTGATTACGTTAACTAATCTTTCGGGTACGTTAATACCAAGTTTTTCGGTAAGTTTGCCGTCCTTGATAATATTAACTGTGGCTTCTGGGTCAACGTAACCGATAACGTCAAAGTTAATAGGGATATCGGCATCGATTTTTATAATATCTTTTTTGCCCATTTTTTTACTGCTAACATTTTTAATTATAGCAATAGAACAATCCAAAGCAGAAAGACCCAAAAGATTATAAAGTTTCATACCGCTACCGGCAGTAATATGGTCGATAACAACACCATTTTGAATTGAATCTATATTCATCTTTCTGCCTCCTCGAGTAGTTTAAGGATTAGCGCCATGCGAATATATTTGCCATTAAGCACCTGTTTAAAATAGCACGCCCTTGGGTCGTTATCAATCTCGGTGCTTATTTCGTTTACGCGTGGCAGTGGATGCATAATTGAAAGTGTAGGCTTTGCATCCTTTAATTTTGGCAAATCCAAAATATAACTGTCTTTAAGTCTTAAATAATCTTCCTCGTTAAAGAAGCGTTCGCGCTGAACTCTAGTCATATAAAGAATATCTAAAGATGGCATTACCGAAACCAAATCGGTAGTTTGGGTATAAGGTATGCCGTTCTTTTTAAGGATATCTTTTTTAACGTAACTTGGAAGTTTTAGTTCTTCGGGAGAAATTAGCACAACATTTATACCGCTATATCTTGAAAGCGCGGCAATAAGCGAATGTACTGTTCTGCCAAACTTTAAATCGCCGCAAAAACCAACTGTAAGACCCGAAAAACCGCCCTTTTCTCTATAAATAGTAAGCAAGTCGGTCAAAGTTTGGGTTGGGTGATTATGTCCACCATCGCCCGCATTTATAACGGGTATTGTGGCATTACAAGCCGCAACATAAGGTGCGCCCTCTTTGGGGTGGCGCATAGCAATAATATCGGCATAGCAACTGATTGTTTTAGCAGTATCGGCAACGCTTTCGCCTTTTGCGGATGAAGAACTGTTAGCCTCTGAAAAGCCTAAAACACTACCGCCAAGTTCTAGCATAGCCGCTTCAAAACTAAGCCTTGTTCTAGTTGAAGGCTCGTAAAAAAGGGTGGCTAACTTTTTACCGCGGCATTTTTCGCTATACTTTTTAGGGTCGGCAATAATGTCGCCTGCGGTAGAGATAAGCTCCATAATTTCTTCTGTGGAAAAATCTAAAATATCTATAAGACTTCTCATATTATTTTGCACCTATCCAGCTTTCGTCTGATGGGTTATTGCGGAAAGCAATCAATTTCTTTATATCTTCGGGTTTAATGTAACCTTCTTCTGCTGCAACTTCGGCTATAACATCAAAGTTTGTAAGTGAAATATTCTTAACATCTGCAGCATTTAGGCGGTCTATACCCTTTTGCATACCGTAAGTGAATATACTTACAATACCTAATACCTCTGCGCCTGCCTCGCGAAGAACATTTACAACCTCGATAACACTACCGCCGGTTGAAATTAAGTCTTCTACAACTACAACTTTTTGGCCTTTTTCAAGTTTGCCTTCGATTTGGTTTTGTCTGCCGTGGTCTTTAGCGCCCGAGCGAACGTAACCCATAGGCATATCAAGAATATGCGCAGTGATAGCGGCGTGTGCTATACCTGCAGTAGATGTGCCCATAAGAACTTCTGCATCAGGATAATTTTCCTTAATAAGTTTTGCAAGGCCCTGTTCAACATCTGTACGAACCTTTGGTGCGGTAAGTGTTAAACGGTTGTCGCAATAAACGGGGCTTTTAATGCCACTTGCCCAGGTAAATGGGTCTTCGGGGCGGAAGAATACCGCCTTAATTGAAAGAAGGTCTTTTGCGATTAACTTTTGCATAACAATTCTCCTCGTATAATAAAGTTTTAGTCAACAAATTCATTGATGCAACGCTCGTAAGCGGCAACAGGGTCCTCGGCGGCAGTTATAGGTCTGCCAACAACTATATAATCGGAACCGATTTTCTTTGCTTCCTCAGGTGTCATAACACGCTTTTGGTCGCCAATATCGCCATCTGCAAAGCGTACACCCGGGGTAACAGTTAAAAACTCTTTGCCGCAAATTTCGTGAACCTTTTCTGCCTCTAGTGGAGAGCAAACAACACCGTCAAGGCCTGCTTTTTTAGCATTAGCGGCATAGTGCATAACAACCTTATCAATTGGCTCGTGGATGAGCAAATCATTTTCCATACTCTCTTGGTCGGTAGAGGTAAGTTGGGTTACTGCAATAAGCAAAGGTCTTGTGCCATCAGGTCTTGTTAAGCCTTCTAGCGCTCCTTCCATCATACGAACTGTACCTGCAGCGTGCAGGTTGCAAAGGTCAACATCAAGGCGAGATAAAACTGCCATTGATTTTTTAACGGTATTAGGGATATCGTGTAATTTCAAATCTAAGAAAATTTTGTGGCCGCGTTTTTTGATTTCGCGTACAATTTCCGGACCCTCGGCATAAAAAAGTTCCATACCGATTTTTACAAACGGTTTTCTGCCTGTGAATTTATCCAAAAACTCAAAAACCTGCTCTTTGCTAGCAAAATCGCAAGCAACGATAACGTCTTTACCCATTATTTACTCCTCCAATTATATCGCTTAACGCGTTTATATTATATTTAGCCATAACCTCTGGCAACTGCTCGATTATATTTTTGCAAGCATACGGGTCTACAAGGTTAGCCGCGCCAACTTCTACTGCTGTTGCACCCGCAAGCATCATTTCAATTACATCTTCGGCGGTGCTTACGCCACCCATACCGATAACGGGAATTTTAACTGCATTTGCAACCTGATACACCATACGAACTGCAACAGGGAAAATTGCAGGACCTGAAAAACCACCCATTGTGTTAGCGATAATAGGCTTTTTGGTTTTAAGGTTTATACGCATGCCAAGCATTGTGTTTATAAGGCTAATGCCGTCTGCCCCTGCTTCTTCACAGGCTTTTGCTATCGAAACTATATCGGTAACGTTTGGCGAAAGTTTTATGATAACAGGTTTTGTTGTAACCTTTTTAACCGCGGCCGTTACCTCTGCCGCGGCTTTGGGGTCTGTGCCAAAACTCATACCGCCACCGTGAACGTTGGGACAACTTACGTTTACTTCTAGCCAACCAACCTGCTCGCATTTATCAATTTTTTCGCAAGTATAAGCATACTCATCAATAGAAAAGCCGCTTATATTTGCCATTACCTTTTTATTAAACACTTTTGACAGTTTAGGTAGTTCTTCGGAAATAACTTTTTCTACGCCGGGATTTTGCAAACCTACCGCGTTAATCATGCCCGAACTGCACTCTGCAATTCTTGGTGTTGGGTTACCAAAACGCGCGTCTTTAGTAGTGCCTTTAAAAGAAAACGTGCCAAGCATATTTATATCATAAAGTTCGGCAAATTCGTAACCAAAACCAAAAGTACCACTTGCGGGGATTATAGGGTTATCAAGTTCTATACCACAAAGGTTAACCTTTAACTTTCCCATATAATATCCTCCTTTATAAGCACGGGGCCTTCTTTACAAATACGCTTGTTGCCTGTAATTGTTTTGCAACTGCAACCCATACAAGCGCCAAAGCCGCAACCCATACGTTCTTCGAAACTAAACTGGCCCGAAGTAGTAAGTGTTTTATAAACTGCTTTTAGCATTGGCTCGGGGCCGCAAGTGTAAAAATAGGTATACTCTAAATCACTTACCGCATCGGTAACAAAACCTTTAATACCATAACTGCCATCTGCAGTAGTTACAAACACCTTTGCGCCGAGGGCGGCGAACTCGTTTTCGTAAAACACATCGCCTTTAGAATTAAAGCCGAGTATTACGGTTACCTCTTTACCCTCTGCAATTAGTTTTTTAGCAAGGTTATAAAGAGGTGGAACGCCTACACCACCGCCTAAAAGCAGAGGTTTTTCGCCACTTACAGATAGGTCATAACCGTTACCAAGGCCTGTTAAAACGTCTAAAGTTTCGCCCGATTTCATATCGCGCATAGCCTCGGTGCCCTTGCCTACTACTTTATAGATAAGGGTTAGTTTATCATCCTCTACGTCGCACACCGAAATTGGTCGGCGGAGATAAAAACCATCAATTTTAATGTTTACAAACTGACCCGAAGCGGTTATATCCGAGGTATCTCCCTCTAAAACCATTTTTAGAACGTCGTTTGCTATTGGGGTGTTAGAAATTATTTTAAATAATTCTTGTTTCATAATATATCCTTTTATGCATCAATAGTTGAAATACCAAGTGTTGTTTCTTCCAATACATCAAGTAGAACCCTTACGGTATCTAGCGCTGTGAAGATTGAAACATTGTTTTGGGTAGCGCACTGACGAATAGCGTGTCCATCAGACATTAGGTCAACCGAGTTAACATCACGTGTATTGATAACATAGGTTACATAACCTTGACGGATAGCGTTTGTAATATCGTCTGGGTCTTCACTAATCTTTTTACGAACCCTTGTGCGAAT
>JAZOQV010000014.1:0-29625 GCA_045656265.1 Acutalibacteraceae bacterium
CAAGGCGCTTCTGCCGCGGTTTTTGGCTCGCGTGCAGCATATATTGGCGGTTGTCTTGGTACTTCTAACCTTGAAGCGTCAAAACTATATGGCATAACCCCTTACGGAACTATGGCACATAGTTGGGTTCAGATGTTTGAAAATGAGTACGACGCTTTTGCAGCGTATGCTAAAAATTATCCCGATAACTGCGTACTACTAATTGATACGTACAATGTTTTGAAATCGGGCATTAAAAATGCTATCAAAGTTTTTGACGATATTTTAACACCGCTTGGATATAGACCAAAAGGTGTTAGAATTGATAGTGGCGATATAACGTATTTAAGCAAAAAAATCAGAAAAACGCTTGACGAGGCAGGGTATAGCGATTGCAAAATTCTTGCATCAAACTCTCTAGATGAATATATTATCCGAGATATGCGCAATCAGGGCGCTGAAGTAGATAATTACTGTGTAGGCGAAAGGTTAATTACGGCATCATCAGAGCCTGTTTTTGGTGGTGTTTATAAACTTGTTGCCGTCGAAAAGGATAAAGAGTTAACGCCTAGAATTAAAATCAGCGAAAACGTTGAAAAAATTACGTTGCCGGGCTTTAAAACAATATGGCGACTATTCGACAGAGAAACAAACAAAGCGATAGCAGACGTTATCACATTAAAAGACGAAAAAATCAATGATAACGAACCATATGAAATATTTGACCCACAACACACATGGAAAAGAAAAACTGTTACTAATTTCATAGCCAAAGAAATTAAAATTAAACTTTTTGAAAATGGTAAGTGCGTATACAATTCGCCAGAAGTTTCAAATATTCAAAAATACTGTTTGGAACAAATTGATACAATGTGGGATGAGGTGCTTCGACTTGAAAACCCTCATAAATACTACGTTGACCTATCACAAGATTTATGGGATTTACGTCAAAGTATGTTGAGTAAATTCTCAAAATAAAGGAGTAAATTATGAAGAGAATAATTTCAATATTTCTATCAATCGTAATGATGCTTGCTTTTGCAGGATGTGGCGATAAAAGCAAAGAAAATAAAATTGAACACTCTGTTGATGTTGCTAAACTCGCAAGAGAGGGTAGGATACCCGAAGTTGATTTTGTGCTTGGGGACCCAATTGATGGCATAAAAGACGAATTATTTAAAATCGGAGCGAAAATGTCTCACGATGATTTTGTTAAAAATATGCAAGAGGCGGGATACACTCCTGATGGCAGTGAATATTCTGGTTATATGAATATTATTGAAACCGACGGAAGAACAATACTTTCGGCTAGTTATAATGTGTCTGACGCAATTTATTGTATGTATAACACAGAAAATCAAGAGGCTGGCATTAGTGCAATCGCAGTTATTGGCTCTGCTTTTGGTTATAACGGAAACACCGAGATTGATTATGTAAAAAATAGCATTGATGAAAAATTTACTGAATCTGAGGCTAAAAGCGATTTAAGTTTTCTCCCTAAAGCTAGCGACGGCGCGAAAATGCTTTCTTATGAGTTAGGAATATACAAACTAGAATTCTATTTTTCAAGTTATAATACACTAGCAGCTACTGTACTTTATAATACAGAGAATTGGAAATAATTGGTGAAATAATTGAAAAGAACTAAATTGAAAGATAGAGTTTTACCAAACTACACCAAAGGCGAAGAAATCTTCAATATGGTTACACATATTGTTGGTGGTGGAATAGGAGTAATTGCATTAGTATTATGTGTAGTTGTTTCTGCAATCAAAGGCAATGTTTTAGGAATCGTTAGTAGTGCAATTTACGGAGTTTCCCTTATTTCGCTTTACTCTATGTCTAGTATATATCACGGATTGCACAAAGGCACAGCCAAGAAGGTTATGCAGGTATTGGACCATTGCACGATATATTTCTTAATCGCCGGCACCTACACCCCTATTTTACTTTGCTCAATAATTAAAGTATCACTACTCTGGGCAATCATAATTTTAATAATTGTTTGGGGACTCGCAGCGTTAGCAACTACGCTTACTGCAATAGATCTTAAAAAATATTCTGTTATTTCTATGATTTGCTATATCGGTATGGGTTGGTGCATCGTCTTTGCTGCAAACATTACGATAAAAGCACTGCATCCAAACGGCCTGTTGTTACTTTTAGCCGGTGGTGTTTCGTATACTTTAGGAGCTATTTTATACGGTATAGGGTCGAAAGTAAAGTATTTTCATTCAATATTTCATATTTTTGTTGTATTAGGCAGTTTACTGCATTTATTTTGTATCCTGTTTTACGTATTATAAAAAACAAAACCCGAGCAAATAGCTCGGGTTTATTTATTGTTTAATTTCCAATAATATCTACGGTTAGATGGCGGTATTTCTTCTATTAGCCCGTATTCGGGGTCGTAGAACATTCCATTATAATATAACGACCAATGCCAACATTTAGGGGTTTCAAGACTCAATAACGCTACGTCAGGTAATTCGCTTTTATCAAAGAACTGAGTTCTTTGGCAAGAAACTGTAATACCGTTATTACTTAAAACAGATATCATTTGTTTTAATGTAGTCTCTTTTTCGGTTCCGCAAGCGTTAACAATATCATCAACACTTTTATTGGTTAGCATTGCAAGTACTGCTTGACCACATTGTAGGGGAGTGGGTTCAAAAATATGTTTAATGTTTTCCATTAGTTACCTGACCTTCAAGGCTATTAAAATATTCCTCAGCATCAGCTAACAAACTATCCATTTTTTCGACTTTATTTTCAATATTTTCATTGCACATTACGGTCTGCAATACTTCAGATTTAAACATTTCGGCTTTACCTAATGCTAAAGTTATTAACTCGGCTGAATTTTGGTCGCCACTACTAGTAATAATGTTTTTAAAGCTAGCCGTTCTTAGCACAATTTTGCTAATAATGGTTGATGCATAGTCAAATGCTTCGGGGTCTTTTTTATCAGCTGAAACAGGTTTGTGAACTGCAGGTGGAGGAGTAGAGATTGATGTTTCTTCGGTTTCTATCTGCTCGTTAGCGCTCATTTTAATCAATAAATCCTCAGACTGTTTTTTTGCCTCGTAAAGTTCGCCTTTAAGTCGATTGTTTTCAGCTAAAAGTTGGTTTATTTTTTCTTCAAATTCAGCAATTCCTTCATCCGATTGAATATTTGCTTGCTCTAACTTTATAATCAATTCGCTGTTTTGTGCTTTAATACTTTCAAGCTCTTGTGTTAATGGTTTATCTGCGGCTTCTAAAAATTCGATTTTAGTATTTGCGTTCTTTAATTTTTCACGTAACTGTTCATTTTCTGAAAGTATTAAATTTAATTTTTTGTTGGTTTCATTTAAAAGAATTTTCAAGGTCTTTTTACGCATATTATTCACCTCAAAATAATTATAATATATTTTTACGTTCTTTTCAATAACATTTAAAAATATTATTAGAATATTTTGAAGAAATTTGTCAAAATCTCTTGACATTGACATAAAAAATTTATATAGTTAAAGTATCGTTTATGCATCTGTGTTGAGAGCGAAATCAAGTTAGTTGCTGTAAACTAATTATTTAGTTTATGAAAAACTCTTTGCGGGGCCACTAACAGCGATTTTGCGGGTATCGCGCAGAGCTATTTAGCTTACGTGACACTTTGTGTCCGCAAAGGGGGATGCTTAAATGGCAGACAATAGTATTATTAAATTAGAAAACATTTCAGTATCATTTGACGGGGAACAAATCCTTCGCGATTTCACACTGGCAATAAAGGATAAAGAGTTTGTAACGTTACTTGGCCCTTCAGGATGCGGTAAAACCACAACTCTTAGAATTATTGCAGGCTTTGTTGAACCTGATGAGGGTACTATTTTGTTTGATGGTAAAAATATCAATGGTGTTCCTGCATACAAAAGACAGGTTAACACCATTTTTCAGCGTTATGCACTTTTTCCGCACATGAACGTTTACGATAATATAGCGTTCGGTTTGGCAGTGAAAAAAGTACCTAAAAAGGAAATAAAAGAGCGGGTAACCGAAATGCTTCGCTTGGTAAATCTTTCTGGTTTCGAGCGCAGAAACGTCAACAATCTTTCGGGTGGTCAGCAACAAAGGGTTGCTATTGCCAGAGCGATTATAAACAGACCTAAAGTTTTATTACTTGACGAACCTCTTGCAGCTCTCGACCTTAAAATGCGTAAGGATATGCAGGTTGAACTTAAAAACATTCAACAGAGTTTGGGAATTACGTTTGTTTTTGTTACGCACGACCAAGAAGAAGCGTTGGCTATGTCTGATACCGTTGTTGTTATGAACGATGGTGAAATTCAGCAAATTGGTAAACCGCAAGATATATATAACGAGCCACAGAATGCCTTTGTAGCCGATTTCATTGGCGAGTCTAATATTCTTGACGGCGTAATGAAAAAAGACTTTTTAGTTAACGTTTTTGGAAAAGATTTTACCTGTCTTGATAGAGGGTTTAAAGAAAACGAAAACGTTGACGTTGTAATTCGTCCTGAGGATATCGATATTGTTCCAAGTCAACAAGGCGCACTTACAGGTACAATTACATCAGTTACCTTTATGGGCGTACACTATGAGATAATTATCGATATAGATGGATTCAAATGGATGATTCAAACAACCGACGAACATCATGTTGATGAATTCGTTGGACTTTCGATTGACCCGGATGCAATTCATATTATGAAAAAATCTCGATACTCTGGTTTGTATGGAGATTATAGCTCCTTTAGTGACGAAATTGACCAATTAGCAGAACTAGAGGAGGGCGAGAATTGAACAACAAACCCTTCGGAAATAGATTTATAGCAACTCCATACCTAGTTTGGATGATAATATTTATCGTTGTACCTCTAGTAATGGTTGTTTACTATGCTTTCACCGATAGTTCAGGAACTTTCACGTTTGAGAATGTTTTACAACTCTCCAGATACTCGGAAACTCTAGGTATTTCATTATTATATGCCTTAATCGCTACGATTATATGTTTAGTATTATCATACCCATTTGCATATTTTATGGCAAGAAAAAGCGAAAATACGCAAAAAACCATGATGATGTTAGTAATGCTACCAATGTGGATGAACTTTTTAATTCGTACATATTCGTGGATAACCATTCTATCTAATACGGGTGTAATTAACAATACATTGAAATGGCTAGGACTTTCACCGGTGCAACTTATAAACACACCTGGCGCGGTAATTTTGGGTATGGTGTATAACTATATCCCTTATATGATTTTGCCTATTTATTCTATTATGTGCAAAATTGAAACACCGTTATTAGAAGCAGCAGATGATTTAGGTTCTAATAGTTTTTTCAAACTAAAGAAAATAATTCTGCCCATGAGCGTGCCTGGTATTGTATCTGGTATTACCATGGTTTTTGTGCCAGCAGTTAGCACTTTTTATATTTCCCAAAAACTCGGCGGCGGAAAAACCTTACTTATAGGCGATTCTATTGAAGCACAGTTTATGAGTGCAAGTAACTATAATTTAGGTGCGGCTTTATCATTGATACTTATGGTATTTATACTAATTAGCATGTTTGTTATGAACAAATTTGCCGATGAAGACGGGGGAGTGCTGATATGAAACATTTATCCCGTATCTATACTTTTCTAATTTATTTATTCTTGTTTGCGCCGCTAATTGTTATAGTTGTATATTCATTTAATCTTTCAAACAGCACTTCTGTATTTACTGGCTTTTCTTTTAAATGGTACAAAGAACTTATACATAATACGGAACTAATAAACGCATTAAAAAACTCGATAATTCTTGCGTCGCTTTCTTCGGTAATTGCGACTATTATCGGAACTGCTGCAGCAGTTGGCACACACGCTTTTAAAAAGAAATGGACAAAAAGCCTTACAATGTCTGTAACCAATATACCTATGATGAATCCTGATATCGTTACTGGCATATCTATGATGCTATTGTTTGTTTTTGTGGGTGCCTTAGTGTCAAAAAGTAGTTCACTCAACTTTTTTACACTACTTACTGCTCACATTACTTTTAATATACCTTATGTAATGCTATCTGTTATGCCAAAGTTAAAACAAACGGACGCGCATCTAGCAGAAGCAGCAGAGGACTTGGGGTGCACTGCTGTTAAATCTTTCTTTAAAGTAATACTGCCATGCATTTCCTCGGGTATTTCTACAGGTTTCGTTATGGCTTTTACGTTATCTTTAGATGACTTCGTTATTAGCCATTTCACAAGTGGTTCTGATTTTCAAACATTACCAATACTGATTTATTCAATGACTAAAAGACGCGTAAAATTAGATATTTATGCGCTTTCTACCGTTGTATTTATAGCAGTATTGATATTGCTTATCCTTAATAATATTGCTAAGTCGAGTGAGGATGAACACAAAAAAGCTAAAAAACGCATTTCTATTTATCCTAAGGTTTGCAGAGTTGCATCGCTTGTTTTAGTTGTTGTACTTTCGGTATCTGTTATTTTATTCTCAAATTATACAGATAAAAACGCAAAACCATCTATTAATTTATCCGCAGAGTATACAAGAGATTTTGCCGGAACTGAATTGAATGTTTTTAACTGGGGAGAGTATATTGCCGACGGTTCCGATGATTCATTAGATGTTAATGCAGAATTTGAGAAAATTACAGGCATTAAGGTTAATTACACCAACTACGACTCCAACGAGGCTATGTATTCTAAAATCAAAAGTGGTGGAATATCTTATGATATTATAATCCCGTCAGATTATATGATTTCTCGTATGGCTAACGAAGGGTTATTAAAAAAATTCTACCCTGAAAAATTATCAAATTATAAGTATATTAATGATGATTATAAAAATGTATACTTTGATAAAGATAACGAATATTCTGTTCCATTCTCAGTAGGAATGGTAGGAATTATTTACGATAAAACTGTTATTTCTAAAGAAGATGCATCAACTTGGAATGTGCTCTGGAATGAAAAATATAAAAAGCATGGAATTTTAAATTTTAACAACCCAAGAGATGCTTTTGCTACCGCACAACTCTTGCTTGGGGTAGATATAAACACTACAAACAAAAAAGATATGGATAGAGCAGCAGATAAGTTAAAGGAACAAAAAAATGTTCTGCAATCCTATGTAATGGATGAAGTGTTTGATAAGATGGAATCGGGCGAAGCAGTAGTTGCGCCTTACTATGCCGGCGATTTTTTAAGTATGCACGACAACAATCCAAATCTTGCATTAGCGTATCCAAAAGAGGGTACAAATATATTTATAGATTCAGCTTGCATACCTACAACTACGCAAAACTATGAAGCCGCTTTATTATACCTTAATTTTTTAATGGAACCTGATGTTGCACTTGCAAATGCAGAATATATTTGTTACGCCTCGCCAAACGACGCAGTAATAAATAACAAAGACTATACGTATTACAACAACAAAATACTTTATCCGGACGAAAAGGATAAACCTACTTGTTACTACTATCATAATCAAAGTGTAGAAATCCGTAGATATATGGATAAACTTTGGGAAGATGTAAAACTATCATAAAACAAAAAAGCAGTTCTGTAGAACTGCTTTTTTATTTAGAATCCCATTAGTTTGCTTATATCTTTTTTCAAAGTATCAGTTGTTGCATTAGCTTCATTTAAGCTATTACCAACAGCCTCTATATATACCTTGATTTTAGGTTCAGTACCAGATGGTCTTATTGTTACACTGGAATTATCCTCAAGATTAAATATGAACACATTAGATTTTGGTAGAAGAATTTTCTCAGTGGCACCCGTATCTAAATCAGTAACAGCCGACAACAGATAATCATTGGTGCTTACAACTTTTTTTCCTGCTATCTGCTTAGGTGTGTTGTTTCTGAAGTCAGACATAATTTCGTTCATTCGTTCTACACCGCTTGCTCCTTCACAATAGAAGCTAAATTGCTGATTTGAATAGTAACCATATTCATTATATAGACTATCCATATAGTCAACTAGTGTTAAACCTTTTGATTTAAAGTAGCAAGCCATCTCACATATAAGCATAGACGCAACAACGGCATCTTTATCACGAACATAAGTGCCGGCTAAATAGCCATAGCTTTCTTCAAATCCAAAAATGCAACGATGCTCTTCACCGTTTTCTTCAAGTTCTCGCATAACACCGCAAATAAATTTGAAGCCGGTTAATACGTTATAAAGCGAACAATTATATTTTTTAGCAATCTTGTTAACTATATTTGTTGTAACAATAGTTTTAACTGCAACAGGGTTGAGAGGAAGCGAACCGTTTTCTTTTTTGCTTGAAAGGATATATTCAAGTAACATGGCACCAACCTGATTTCCGCTCATTAACACATATTCGTCGTTATGCTTAACTGCTATACCCACTCTGTCGCTGTCTGGGTCGGTAGCAAGCAATAAATCGGGATTTTCAGTTTTTGCAAGGTCTAATGCACAATTAAAAGCCTCTCTAATTTCAGGATTAGGGAAGGGGGCAGTTGGAAAGTTACCGTTTGGTAACTCTTGTTCTTTTACAACTACCACGTTTTTAATACCAATCTCATCCAAAATCCTTCTTACAGGTTTGTTGCCTGCACCGTGTAGCGGTGTATATACTACTTTAAAGTCGCTGTTTTTACATATATCGGTATTTATGGCTTGCTCTTTTACGCTAGCAATATAGTTATCAATAACTTCATCGGATATATATTCAATCATGCCGATCGAGATCATTTTGTCGAAATCGTCGGTTTTTACACCGGTAAAAACATCAATAGAATTTATAAGATTTAAAACTGTTTCGCTTGCTTCTAAATCAAGTTGGCAACCATCTGGACCGTATGCTTTATAACCATTATATTTAGATGGATTATGGCTTGCCGTAACTACAACACCGCCAGAGCATTTAAGGTGTCTAACTGCAAAAGAGAGCATAGGTGTAGGCATAAGTTCATTGTAAATATAAGTCTTTATACCATTCGCCGCAAATACTGTTGCTGCTGTTTTTGCAAACAAGTCTGATTTTATTCTGCTATCGTAGGCCACTGCAACCGTTGGTTCATCAAAGGTTTTGTTTAGATACTCTGAAAAACCTTGTGTAGCCCTTCTAATGTTGTACACATTCATTCTGTTAGTACCTGCGCCAATAACCCCACGTAGGCCTCCGGTACCAAACTCTAATTCTTTATAAAAGCGGTCGTAAATCTCTTCTTCATTTTCTCTTATACTTAATAGTTCTTCGGTTAAATCTTTGTCATCAACGGTATTTTTTAACCAATTTTCATAGTTCAAATTGATGTTCATCTTTCTCCTCCTAAATCACATAATAATATAATACCCTTAATTCTATACCGTGTCAATTACAATTATTGCTAAAAAATAAATTTTTTAATACATTTTTTTACAAAAATATACAACATTGGCAAAAATAATACTATATGTAGATAACTTTTATAAACATTATACAAATAACGCTTGACATTTACATCTCAATAGTATATTATAGTTGTATAATTATGTTTTTATACAGGTGCTTTATGGTTGCTTCGTCTGCGAAAAATGAAATTACGGATAATGAACTATTACGACTATACAAATGTGATAAAAATAATTTAGCATTATCTGTGCTTTTCGAACGATATAAACCGCTAATCATAGCCCGAATAAAATCATTTAATTTTTCCAAATCAGATTTTGAAGATGTTTTTCAAGAATGTATGATAGTTTTATTTACAGCTATCAACAGTTATAAAAGCGAAGTTGCTTCGTTTAATACATATGCAACTATCTGCATAAATAGGGCGCTTATATCTATTTATCGCCAAAAAAGTACTGTTGGCGAACTTCTTGTAGACGATATTAGTTCTAAAATTGATGAAACTGTTTTCAATGAAGCTGAAAACCCACAAAATATAATTGAGAATAATGATAATTTTTCTGAACTTATTTCAATTGTAAAATCATCTTTATCAAAGCGTGAGTTTGCTGTACTAAAATATCTTTTTGCAGGACATAAATATTCAGAAATAGCTAAAAAGCTATCAGTTAGTGTAAAATCCGTCGATAATGCGATACAACGCATTAGAAATAAATTTAATATGCCCGAGTAGCTCAAGAGTAGAGCGTTGTTTCAAAGATGTCGGTGCAATTCCGTCCGGGGCGAAAAAACATTTCGAGAGAGGTACAAAAAATGTTCGAAGACAAGACACTGGTATGCAAGGACTGTGGAGCAGAATTTGTTTTTACAGCTGGCGAGCAAGAGTTTTATGACTCTAAGGGTTTTGTAAATGAGCCACAGCGCTGCAAAGCATGCCGCGATGCACGCAAAAATGCAGGCAGAGCACCACGTGAGTATCACGAGGCAGTATGCGCTTCCTGTGGTGGCGTTGCAAAAGTTCCCTTCATGCCTAGAGATGACCGTCCTGTATATTGTAGCGAATGCTTTGCTAAAATGAAAGAAGAAGCTTAATCTTAAATCATTTAAAATAGCAAAAATCAAAACAGCCGCAAAATTTGCGGCTGTTTTATTTTATTTTCTAATCAATTTTATGCCCAAAGAAACCAACATTACAACAAGGTTTATGATAATTAAATATATCCAATATAAAACAGGGAAGGCGATAAATTTACCTATATTAAAAACACTCAATATTATCATCAATAAAACTTGTATTGCGGTACTTGCACAAAGTATCTTATTATTTGCGCTAAAAGAAATCATACCGCCCTTTCTTCTAAATACTAATGATGTAACTATTACCGTTAAAATTAACGAACAGAAAGTAAATGAAGAAGGGGATACGTTAGCTAGGTTCAGGGCAATAGAATAACTTACCAAAGCAGAAATAACATAGATTGCTGCAATAAATAGTATGTCGAACAACACTTTACCTTTAAAAACGCCAAAATCATTATCAATTTTTGTGTTAATATCCCTTTTGCTAAACGACTCAGCTGTAAGCGCAATTGTAGTTAAAATAATTGAAAATAGCCAAAACAGCAATATTTCACAATTAGTTAATATAGAAACACCATATATGATATTACCTAAAATAATAGATAATAGAGTACCTACCGATGAAGAGAAGAAAAACTTAACGGATTTTGCAATACAGTTATAGATTCCGCGACTTGATTTTATTGATTCCACGACGGTAGCAAAACTATCATCCTTAATAACAACTTCAGATTCGCAAATTGTGGAATCTGTACCGCTACTACCCATGGAATAACCAACGTTTGCAACACGAAGCGAATCGGTGTTTGTGTCACTATCTCCGGTTACAGCAACGTTATATTCCAAAGATTTTAAAGCAGTGATTACCCGTTCTCTTTGTTTACCATCAACACCCGAAAAAACTGTGTAAGCATCTATTTTTTGTAGCAAGTCATCTTCAGATAAATTATTTAATTCAATACCAGACATTACCTGTTCTTCGGTTTTAGCGATTTTCATTTTTTGTGCAAGGCTAAACGCTGCCGATTTCGAATCACCAGTAAACATAATAACCTTAATACCTGCTTTTTGACAGGAAATAACTGCCTTGCGTGTATCGACTCTAGGCATATCAGACAAACCCAACAAACCGATGAAATTAAGTTCTGTTTCATTAAAATCATACGACACTTCAGAAACAGTTTCGTCAACCTGCTTCATTGCAACGCCAACAACGCGCAATCCGTCTTGGCTCATTTCTTTTTCCCATTCACTAAATCGTTCGCAATTATTAACACACTTTGATATTAGTTCATCAACAGCACCTCGAACGATGATATAGTTTTTACCGTCGATAACGTTTAGTGTTGACATTAATTTATAATTTGGGTCAAAAGCAGTTGTTGCCATACGTGGATAAATATTATCCAAATCGTATTTGCTAAGTCCCAAATGCTCCATTGAGGCGGCGATAATTGCAGTTTGAGTTGGGTCGCCGTAGTGCGACAAAACACCATTGACAAGTTTCACCTCGCCATCACAACATAGTGCAGCAATTCGTAATATCATTTTATAGTCGCCATCAACCGTATCGGTAGCAATGTTTATTTCATTAGAGCCATTGAAAATTCTCGTTAGCACCATTTTATTTTGCGTTAATGTTCCGGTTTTATCGGCGCAAATCAAATTAGTATTAGCAATTTTAGCAACTGTTTGCGGATTATAAACTTCTATACCTTTTTTTCTCATTTTAATCAAACCAAAGCATAATGAAAGTTTAGCAATTGATTTAATAAAATCAGGCATAAATGACACTAATATAGCAGCAACTAACAAAGCTGAATTCATAAAAGAATTAAAGAAAGCGTGTTCTGGATATACTTTTGCAATTAAATTGCTAACAAAGGATATTAAAAAAGTTGCACCAAGTGTACTAAGTAATACTGTATTTAGTATTTTAGATAATTGATTAAATCTGTCTTCAATAGGCAAATATTGTTCAATATTATCGTTTTCTTGTTTTTGGATTTTGCCATACTCGGTATAGTCGAATATTTCAGTTACAATCGCAACGCCGCTACCGCTTATAATATGAGAACCTTTATAAATCATATTATTTCTTTCTTCAATTGGCGAAATTTCGTCAGGAAGAGAAGACGCGTCTTTTGGCACTGCAACAGAATCGCCTGAAATAGAAAATTCATCACAATGCAAACTATTTACCGATATAAGTCTAGCATCGGCCGCAACGTAGTTGCCACTTTCAACGTAAATAATATCGCCAGGAACTAAATTATTTGAGTTAATCTTCTTGACCTCGCCATCTCTTAGACAAGTCGTTGTCGAAGTTTGTTTTAATGTATGACCGTTAATTGATCGCTCGCAAAAATATGTGGTTACGGCACCGAAAATAGCCTTAATTATTGCTAAAACGGAGAGAACAATCGGCTCGAAAACTGACAATACGCCAAAAACCCAATGTAACAATAAAGTTAATATAGCGGCAGCGAATAAAAAATAATAAATCGGTGTCTTAATTTCATCTAATATTTGTTTTATTAAAGAAAATTTCTGCGTTTTATCTTTAATTTTTTGGTTTATACGTTCAAGTCTTTCTGCTGCTTCTTGTGTAGAAAGACCTTTTTCTATGTTAGAATTTAGTTCTGTAATAACGCTCTCAATATCGCTACTGTGCCAAATCATTTAATAGCCTCCTAAAATAATACTTTAACAAATACAACCGTCAACAACAATATTTTGCCCTGTTAAGTATGCAGCATCATCTGTTGCTAAAAATGTAACAATGTTTGCTATATCGTAAGTGTTTCCAAGCCTTAACAGCGAAATATTTTTCTTAAATTCATTTTTTTCTTCATTTGAAAAACAACTATTCATATCCGTCTCTATAAAACCCGGAGATACCGAATTAACACGTACGCCGCTAGGGCCAAGTTCTTTTGCCAATGCTTTTGTATAACCAATAAGACCAGCTTTTGAAGCAGAGTATGCAACTTCACACGATGCGCCGCATTCACCCCAGACCGAAGCAATATTGATAATTGAACCACTCTTTTTATTTATGAAATAGGGGAGTAGTGGCTTTGTAATGTAAAATGCGGATGATAAGTTGGTTGAAATTACATCATCCCACTCATCAAAAGTAACGTCTGTTAGAGGCTTTACGTTTGATATACCAGCATTATTAACTAAAACATCTATGTTACCAAACCTATTTATAAAAGATTCAGCAAGTTGTTTTGCTTCTTCTTTATTTGATACATTAGCCTTAAAAACCTCAGCATCTACGTTTAATCTTAATATTTCATTTTTAAGCTTAAGTGCTTCATCTTTAGAAGAATTGTAGTTAATACCAACATTATATCCTTTTTTTGCAAAAGCGATTGCAATTGCTTTACCTATTCCTCTCGAACTGCCTGTTATTAAAACAGTTTTCATTATATCACTCCAAATAAGAGAAATTTCTATGCAAATCTATCTTATTATAAAATATTTAAGGCAAATAGTCAACAAATTCATAGTAGTTTACATATAGTTAATTGAATAAATGTTTGCTAGTTTACATAATAGGTTTACATAAAATTATTATTTATTAACATTCTTGGTTGACATAAAATTGTTTTTATTGTATTATAAATATTAGTTTTGAAATTAAAGAATTAACCTGTCCACCTTAGCATATCAATAGTAGGGAAGGGACGTGGTTTATTGAACAATTTCACATTAAAAATGCCTAACTTTAAATTAAAAAAACTAACCATATCTGAAGGATTATTTGTTTTTGTGATTTTATCTTTTGTAGTAGGTTACATTATTGGGGTTATTTCTGCTTCAAAAACCGGTGGGGCTTTATTTAACATTTCCCAAAACTTATTTAAGCAAAGCCTTATGCAAAAAGAAACCTTTAGTTTTGCGAAATATACTTTTAAAAGTTTTTTATCTTTTTTACCATATATTTTATGCGCTTATTTTTCAGGCACAAGCGCATTTGGTTGCATAATAATTCCTATAATTTGTGTGTTAAGAGGCATCTCGAACGGCATTATAACCGCATATATTTACAGCACCTACAACATAGTAGGCATAGGTTATACTGTATTTATTTTAGCACCTTATTTTGTATTATCTGCATATATACTAGTTCTTGCTTGCAGAGAATCTTTTTGCTATTCTGAAAGGATGCTAAAAAACACGCTTCCAAAAGGCACGTCTATTAACTTTTTTTACGATTATAAGTTATACACCATTCGCTACTTAATAATTTTGCTTTTAAGCGTAGTAGCTGCGTTTTTAGACGCAATATTAACTAATTTATTCTTTAAATATTTCAATTTTTAAGAAACGGACGAAAAAATGAAAGATTATTATAACGAGTTTATTCTTTATTTAAAAACCGTAAAGAAATCCAGTGAAAACACAATTCGGTCATATTCAAGGGATGTATTTGCGTATTTAAACCATTTTAATCAGTTAGGAATCAAAGATATTTCTCTGATAGATGAAGAAATTTTGTGTAATTACATAAGGCAAATCGAATCCTCAAATTCGGCTACCACAGTTAGCAGGATAGTTTCATCTTTAAAATGTTATTATAAGTTTTTGCAATCAATTGATTTGTGTAAACAGTTAGACCTTAAACGATTTAAAACAAACGTTAAGACAACCAAAACTCTACCAATTGTTTTAGAGAATGACGAAATAATAAGGTTGATACAACAGCCAGACACTAGTTGTCTAAAAGGCATTAGAGATAAAGCAATGCTTGAACTTTTATATGCCACCGGAATAACTGTATCAGAACTTTTATCACTAAATATATTTGATTTGAATTTAACTTTAGGGTTACTTAATATCAACAATAGAACAATACCTATTTACAATGATGCTCTCAAAACCTTATCATTATATATAAATCAAGTTAGAAACGTCTTGGTACCAAATAAATACGATAAGTATTTGTTTTGTAACTTAAACGGAGAACCAATAACAAGACAGGGCGTTTGGAAAATAATCAAAGAACATTCGCAAAAAGCCGGTATTGATAAGGTAATTACACCGCACACTATCAGGCACACATTTGCTGTGCATTTACTTGAGAATGGCGCCAATATTTCGGAAGTTAAGCAATTATTAGGGCACGCCAGTTCAACAACGGCACAGATTTATGTGGAACTAATTAAATCAAAATACAGAAAATCATACAAAAACTATCATCCAATGTCAAAATAAACGGAGGTTAAAATGGCTATTATATATAATCCACAAAATGAGGGAAAAGGTGTTTCAAAATTAACAAAGAGGTCTTTTTCACATTGTTTATCGGTATTTTTTAATAAAATATTTCTGCTAATTAAAAGCAATATTTTATTTTGTTTATTCACGTTACCACTTGCTGCTCTAGCAGTTATAATCGCTTTTGTAGTTTTCCCAGATGTAAATCTATTCGAACTTAAATTCGAAGTTTCATTTGTATTTCAAATTATGCTAATTCCGCTCCCTTTGGCTTTTGTCGGGCCGGCAGTTTGTGGTTTAACAAAGGTAACAAGAGATATTGGCAGGGAAGAGCATGTCGAATTAATTAAAGACTTTTTCATAACGTATAAGCGATGCTTCTTTAAATCAATTATAATTTCATTATTGCAATACGTGTTTTACATTGCAGCATTTTTTGCTTTTATTGTTTATTGGGGTGAATGGTTATTTTTTTGTGTATCAATGATTGCTACTATTTACTTTGTGTTAATGCAAAAATACATTTATATTATGTTAGTTTCGACCGAACTATCGGTGTTTAAAATGTATAAAAACGCAATTTTACTTGTATTAGCAGGCTTCAAAAAAACAATGGCGATATTGCTTATAACAGCAATATTTATTATTTTATTACTACTTAACTTTTCCGCAACATTATACGTTAATCTAGCGCTTATATTAACCGGACTTTATTTGTTGCTAATACATTTTTCTGCATCAAGATTCTTCGAAAACTACTACGCTTTTGATGTAATGATTAAATATGTAGTTGAACCTTTTTATAATAACGGTGAAGAAAAACCGAAAGCAAAGCCCCAACTTGATAATAAATACACTGATGATAGCATAGAAAAAGAAAAAAGTGAATATGTTTACATTAACGGAAAATTAGTTAAAAGAGAACTTGCAGAAACAGAAAATATATTTATAGATGATAAGTAAAACTAAAAGCAACCCAAACTAGGGTTGCTTTTCTATTGTTTATCAATATTTTTACTATTAACAGACGCTAGGGGATTAGCTTTTGCTGCATTCTCAACCTGTTTATCAGATACATGGGTGTAAATCTGAGTAGTTCCAAGGTTTTCGTGGCCTAAAATATTTTGAATCACCCTAATATCTACGCCGCCTTTTTGATACATTAATGTAGCAGCAGTATGTCTTAATTTATGGGTAGAGTAGCCCATACCGCCAAGGCCTGCTTTTTCAAATGTTGTTTTAACAATATATTGTACAGTTTTATTACTAATTCTGCTTTTTCTACGTGAAAGAAATAAAGCATCCTTATCTTTAGCCAAAACACCATCACAGGGCCTATGTGGTAAATAGTTATTTATAGCTTCAATACAAGCATCATTAAGATAAATTGTTCTTTCTTTGTTCCCTTTTCCGACTACACGTATCGTGTTGTTGCGGATGTGTGATAAATTCAGGGAACAGAGCTCTGATAAACGCAAGCCGCAGTTGAGGAATAGAACCATAATACAGAAATCTCGTTCTTTGTACGGACCATCAACGGCCTTTAAAAAAGAAATTGATTCATCTAAATCTAGATACTTTGGCAATGATTTTTTAAGCTTTGGAGTTTCTAATAATTCTGCCGGATTATTATCAATTAAATTAACATTTGTATGTAAGTATTTAAAATAAATGCGTAATGTAGAACATTTACGAGCTCTGGTTGTAGCAGAGTTATCACGCTCGTTTTTACAGTAGATTAAAAACTGATACAAATCGTTTAATGATAATTCTTTAATCATATCTATGGTAACCAGAGAAATATCAGCGGATTCAAAATTATCAATATCAACTAGACCTTTAGAATATAAAATGTATCTAAAGAAAGTTCGAAGGTCAATGTAATATTCATTTATAGATTTTGTAGATTTTCCGCGAACTATCTCATTGTAGGTAAGAAAGTCAGAAATAAGCTTTGGAGCCGTTTTTATTGAATTATCCGTAATTTTCACTCCCCTCTATTATACAAAACATTGATTTTGTATAATTAGATATAGTTTTTAGATAGGGAAATTGAACCGTCTCCCCACATGTTCATTAATAGAAACTTAGAAACAAAACGGTTATATAGTTTTAATAAAACATTTTTGAAATAAAGATTATCGTTATAAAACGAACATCAATCAATGAATTATATATAATTAAAATGTTTAATGTAAAAACGAAATTAAATAAACAGTTTTTATTCTACCCTATCAGAAGAAAGAATTTTTTATTTATATAAATTTCTAGTACGTTCAATTCGTTCTTTAATATTATCCCTTAATTCTTTTGGAGAAATTGCCTCAATATCGTTACCAAACTGCAACAGCCAAGAAATTAGTCCCTCGCTAATATGCGCTTTGGTGGTAAATGTAAACGTGCCATCGGTGTTTGGACGTAAATACAATTTATCGCCAAATCTGTCAACCACCTGTTCTAATTGATATGTATTACATTTAAGTTCAATTGTTTTAAGCTCTCCGCCAAACATATTAAAACTTTTCCTTGCATAATCTGCAGTGTCAAAAAATGTTTTATATTCGCTAACTTGACTAAAATGACGATTAGGCAGGTTTGTGATTTCAACCTTACGCATTCTGTCAAGCCTTAAATGTATAAGATTATCATATTTATCTACGTTACCTATTAAATAATAATGGTCATTCTCCCAAATAAGTGCATACGGACTTACAACCATTTCCTTATGGTTTTCCGCTATCCTGTTATTCTCTCCAAGACAACGACGAATATATGTGAATTTAATTCTTTTTGAAGCGTTAACGGCAGTATTTATCTTATCTATATTATAAAAAATCTCTTCGTTGCTACATTTATTACGATTTTCTATATAAACATGACTATTTATATCTTTTGCTTGCCACTTGCTAACTAATTTATCTAATTTTTCTACCAATTGCTTAGTTTTTTTAGGGGTAATAAAATCAGCGGCCTCCACTGCGTCTACAAGCAAAGACACCTCAGGAAAATCAAACTCTCTGCAACCAATAAAATAACCTGATTTAGGAACTCGGGTCTTAATAATATCTATGCCGTACTCCTCTAGTACGTTTATGTCATCATAAATACTCTTTCGTTCAGCCTCTATTGAATATTGATCTCTTAATTTATCACAGATTTCATTTGCATCAATTGGATGAAATTCATCAGAATATACGCGCAAAATATCCAAAACGCATAAAAGTTTAATTTTTTGCTTAGGATTGCCCGCCATTTAAAAATCCCCCTATTTCATTACAAATTTCGTTTAATTGTTCCGGTGTAACAACGTACCCTAAAATCTTAAGTAAATTATTTTTAGATACGTTTTTAGGTAAGTTTAAGTGTTCTAAAACTTTATTTCTAAATTCTTTGCTATATTCTTTGCCAGTAAGTCCTAAATTATATAGGTCGAGCGTTGTAAATTGATATGTTGCTTTATCTGTTTCACTTGAGCTCAAGCCACATCGTTTAAGCGCAGAGATGATGTGCGATTTATCTAAACCTTCTACCCCAAGTAGTCCCTCTGCCGAAGGTTTATTTTTTCTTTTCTCTTTACCTAAAACTTCGGGTACATAAGCTTGATATACTTCGCCTTTTATTGCTATTTGAGAAATTCTATTTCTTATTAACATACCGGCAGAATCGCTATCTGTCATAATGATAATACCGCATGTATTTGCTAAAAATTTAATAAGTTCAATGGTTTCTTTGTTTTTAAATATTTGAAATCCGTTAACCTCAATTATCAATGCATCGATAATAGAAGAAAGTTTGATTTTATCGTACTTTCCTTCAACTATAACAGCTTGTTTTATTCTTAACACACTAGTTCCCCTTTTGTAGAAATTAAAACTAGTTTAACAATAAGCATTCTCAAAACATCAACACCTTTTAAACGAGAGCCACCTTTAAGCATAACATCGGCTTCGTTTATTGCGTTGAGACTTAACTTGAGTTGATTCGAATTCAATTTAGCGGCAAACGGCACTGCATTTTTTAACACAAACTCTCGATTACCATAGTCAAAGTCTTCTGCAACGGTTGAAACATTAATATTGGCACTGCGTGCTGCATACATTCTATAAATATCCATATAAGATTTCGAAATTTCTCTAACAATGTCGGTTTCTTTAATTTTTTGGTTAAGCAAACTATCTAAAATTTCCATAGAACGCTCCGCTCTATTAGCCAAGATTGCTTTTGCCATATCAAATATAATAGAATTTACCGAACGGGCACAAATCTTATTTATAGTGTCTTTCGTTATCTCCCCTTCCCCTACATACGAACAAACTTTTTCCAATTCGCAAAGTAGTGAAGTCAAATCAAAAGAACAATATTCAATCATATATTTTGCAGTTTCACTTGAGATAAGGCACCCTCTACGTCTGGCACCCGAAATAATAGTTTTAACTGTATCCCCCATGGTTAAGTGGTCAATATTAGCAACTATTCCACCGGCCTTTTCCAAGGCTTTAGCAATAGCCACAAAATTAGCATTGCTTTTTTGAGATTTGTTCTTCTTTTCAAGAGAAAATTCAATGCACGTATATTTAAAAATTAAAACTGCGACATCCGAGGGATTAGAAACCATGTCGATTAATGCATCTAATTCTGATGGACTAACGGAAGATAAATCATAATCATTAAGAACAACGCATTTTTTCTGACTAAGCATTGGTACCTGATATAAAATGCTCGAAATTTCATTAACATCAAAGTCAGAATCAAAGATTCTAAGGTTTATTTCAGGCAATGCAGTAACAACAGAATCAACTATTAAATCAGTGTAATGATTTATGAGATATGCTTCATTTCCGTATAGGAAATAAACCGGAGCGTATACTCCGCTTTTTAATTTCCTTTTAAGTTCATCTGTACGAAGAATGTTCACACCAATCACCTAATAATATTTTAAATCATTATCGCAAGAAATTCAACTCTTTATTAACATTTTGTGTAGCAAAAACAACTTCATCATCACTTAATGCCACTGCTTTCGCCCCAAGATTATTAAGCACGACCGTTTTAAGTTTGTTTTTATTGTAATTACCGGAAACTAAATATCGCGATTTGTTACCATTTATTTTATAACTGCGGGATAAATTATCGGTAATTATATAATCGCCTTTGTTTGCACTCGCGCAAAAGCTATCAAAAACAACGCTACTCTTCCCTACTTTAAAATACAAATTATATCCATCGACAGTTCTACTTGTCTTAAGCCTAATTGAATCCCAAATTTCAATTTTACAGTCATACAAAGTTTTAGCGTCAGGATAATTTCTATTATCGCTAAGTAAATACTCTTTTGCCCCATATTCTTTAAAGAAATTAAAAACCTTGCTGCTGACATTATAATTATCACAAGGAATTATTATTAAATCAATTTTAGGTAATAATCTTTTATCAATTATTGATTTAATCTCTCTTAAAGTATAATTGTCGGTAGTTGACACTACTAAAACAAAATGTTCGTTACTTTCGATTACTATTGATAAACCTTTTGTTGAATTCGGAAAATAATATTTTATTTTATTGCTATTTATATGCTCTTGAATAACCGAAGAAAGTGGTAAAATCACACAAAGCACTAAAGATAGTACCAAGGTCATAATCTTTGTTCTGCCACAAATCATAATTAGTATAATAGTTCCAATGACTAATCCAAAGAAAATATATAACATAATATCATCTGCATAGAATACGTTAAAAGTAAAATTTGAAAAATAATCAATAACCGTCTTGAAAATTCTGCAAAAGATTTCTACAACAAACAATACGATAGTATTAACAACAGGTATCCAACTAAGTAGCACTGCAAGAAGAGACGCAACCAAACAAACGAATATTATAGGCGAAAGAATCAAATTAACAATCGGCGATATTGTTGAAATATAGCCAAAAGTAATTATAGAAACAGGCAAAATTAAGAGATTAGCAGTAAGAGTAACCGAAATCGTGTTACTAAAATATTCATAAGATTTTCTTAAAAACTTCTCAAAAGGATAGATTTCATTTAACATTTCGGTTAGTTTATTTGAAAATATAAGTATACCAAAAGTACCTAAAGCAGAGAGAATTAACGATATGCTGAAAATATTATATGGATTTATTAAAATAAGTATCGTTATTGATAAGCCTAATGAATTTAGAGCGTCAGCGCGCTTAAAAAACAAATTACCAATAAACATTGTTAAGCACATAATACCAGAACGCAGAATAGAACCTGAAAAACCTGCAACCGCAGACATAAATACAACTATAACTATACCTATAATTGAAGGGATCCAATTATTTAATTTTTTCTTAATAAGATTAACGATAGATAAACAAATTATAGAAATATGCAAACCCGAAACTGCCATAACATGTGTTAAGCCGACGGATTTAACATTTTGATTAAATTCATTAGAGATATATTTTCTATTACCCGTAAGCATGCCAATAGGAATACCTGCAACATCATCATTTATCTTACCAAGAAACACCTTAGAAATATAGTTACGCAACTCAATCGCTTTAGAATAAAAGTTCTTGCCCTTATTGCCAACGATTTTTATGGTTTTGGCATAACCTTTCAAAAATACATTATCGGAGTAGTAAGACGTAAAAGTCTGTTCGTTAATTTTAGTTTCAAACTCGATAATATCATTATATTTTAATTTGAAATTATCATATTGAAGTAAAAGTTTGATGCCGTCCATAGAGGATTTGTTTTTATTTATTTTAACAATAACTCTACAGTAGTCATCATAAACCGACGGTTCCTCAGTAACTACCGCAGTTATTTTTATTTCTTTGCCAATATATTTTCTTGTAGGTTCAACATTACTGATTATGTAATAATTAGTAAACAGATACGTAAAAATAAACGTTGCTAAAACTGTAACAACCAAAACAGTGTATGTAATTTTCAGTTTAAAGTGCAAAACAACACTACAAATCAACAAAAACAAAGATATACTTAAAACTAAAAAAGTTGAAATATTAAATTTAATAGATAAAATAATTGCCACAACCGCAGAAACAGCAAAAACCAAGAAAAACCTTTTCAATAATCCACCCCAAAAGCAATGCCTCGAACAGAAGAACAAGTTCGAGGCATATTTTTATTTAAAAAATAAAGGTAATTTGTGTAAAAATATTATATCGTCTCTATCGGCAGCATCACCCTCGGCAAGAACTGCGCAAGAAGCTACTGTATTAGCGCCTGCTGTATTCGCCAAGGCTTGTATAGCGGCAAGAGATTCGCCAGTGCTAATAACGTCATCAACTATAAGAACTCTTTTGCCTTTCATAATTTCTGCGTCATCAGAGCCAATAAATAGTTTTTGCTCGTTATTGGTTGTTATCGATTTCACACTAACACTAACCGGATTATCCATGTATACCTTAACACCTTTTCGCGCAACGATATACGGTTTACCTGACTGACGAGACATTTCGTAAGCAAGTGGAATGCTTTTCGCCTCAGGAGTCAAAATATAATCAAAATCAGGCACAATCTTTAACAATTCCTTTGCGGCTGCAATTGTAACCTCTACGTCGCCAAATAAAATAAATGCCGCAATATCAAGTTTCTCATTAACAGGGAATTTTTTTAATTCTCTGTCAAGGCCTGCTATTTTCATTGAAAATGTTTCTCTCATAATAACACCTACTAATAAAAATTTAATCAACCTGGAGGCCAATGTAAACGTCGACCAGCAAGTACGTGAAAATGAATATGTCCTACTGTTTGTCCGCCATCACTGCCACAATTATTAACTACGCGATAACCATTGGATAACTCATTTTCTTCTGCGATTTTAGCAATTGCTTCAAATATTTTAGAAATATATATACTATTCGTACTATCAATACCATCTGCCGATGCAATGTGGATTTTGGGTACAACAACTGCGTGAAACGGCGCTTGCGGATCAATATCTTTAAAGGCATATACTAGTTCATCTTCATAAACCTTTGTTGATGGAATTTCGCCTGCAATTATTTTACAAAACAAACAATCCATATTTCACACTTCCCTACTTAATAATGGTTTCAACAATGCTTTTAGCAGCCTCAAGTGCTTCCTTAACTTTTGAAGAATCTTTGCCACCCGCCATTGCAATATCAGGTCTGCCGCCGCCATTACCGCCGGTAATTTTAGCAACCTCTCTTACGATATTACCTGCGTGTCCGCCGCACTTAACAGCATCACTTCCGCAACAACAAGCAAAAGTAATTTTATCGCCATTAACTGCAGCAAAAACGGCAATTGCATTAGCGAATTTTGCTTTAAAAGCCTCCGATAATTTTTTGAGATTATCAGAATCAGTGTTTTCTACTTCACTTACGACCAAATCAATATCCCCAATTGAGATTGCATTTTTAATATAATCATCAAGTTTTCCTGAAGCAAGTTTGGATTCAAGTGCCGAAACACGTTTTTCAAGCGATTTAATTTCTTCTAAATTTGCCTTGATTTTGTTAGGTAATTCATTAATATTACCAACTTTCAAAAGCTCAGAAGACTGCTTAATAACATTAGAATAGTTATTTAATAAAGCAATAGTATTCTTACCTGTTACAGCTTCAATTCTTCTGACGCCTGCAGCAACCGAAGACTCGGATACAATACGGAAACAACCTATTTTTGCGGCATTATCGATATGGGTACCGCCACAAAGTTCAATAGACTTATCTGACACAGCAACAACTCTAACTTCATCGCCGTATTTTTCGCCAAACAAAGCCATAGCGCCCATTTTCTTCGCTTCATCAATGGGCATAACCTTATTAACAACATCAATCCCGTCAAGAATTATATCATTAACAGCGGTCTCAATGTTTAAAATTTCTTCAGCAGTTAAAGCAGAAAAATGAGTAAAGTCAAATCTAACCGTTTTATCGTCAACAAATTGACCCGCCTGCTCAACGTGAGTACCAAGAAGACCACGCAATGCAGCCTGCAACAAGTGTGCTGCGGTGTGGTTTCTTCTAATTGCTGTACGCCTATCAATATCAATTTTAAGCGTAACCGAATCATTAACTGAAAGAAGTCCGCTATTTACAAGGCACTTATGAATAAATACGCCTTTTGAGTTTTTTACTGTATCCAAAACACAAAGTTCTGTATTATCGGCAATAACTACACCTGTATCTCCAACCTGTCCGCCGCTTTCAGCATAGAAACAAGTGGTATCAAAAACCAACAAACCTTCTTCGCCTTCGCTTAAAGTATCAACTATTTCTCCGCCTTTAACAATGGCTAAAAGTTTTGCACTACAGTCATTGTTTTCATAACCAACAAATTCTGTTGCTTCAATTCCGGAGAAAAGGTCCGTTTCGCCCTTCCATGCGTTTGTATCAGAAGATTTTCTAGCATTACGCGCTCTATCTTTTTGCTCTTTCATAAGCTCATTAAAGCGAACTTCATCAACAGTAAAACCATCTTCCTCAACAATATCTTTAGTTAAATCAAGTGGAAAACCATAAGTATCATAAAGTTTGAACGCGGTTTCGCCATCAATAACTTTTGTTTGAGCGTTATCTGTTATATCACTTAACATTTTAAGGCCTTGATCTATTGTCTTACCAAAGTTTTCTTCTTCAATAGAAATAACTTTTTTAATAAAATCTTGTTTCTCTAAAAGTTCGGGATAAGCACCTTTGTTTTCTTCAATTACGGTATCACATAATTCACTTAAGAATAACTTATTGATATTTAAAAGTTTACCGTGTCTTGCAGCTCTGCGAAGAAGTCTGCGAAGAACATAGCCTCTACCCTCGTTAGAAGGCATAACGCCATCAGCAATCATAAATGTAGTAGATCGAATATGGTCGGTAATAATACGCATAGATACATCTTTGTTAGCGTCGGTTTTATACTTGATTCCCGAAATTCTAGAAAGATGCTCCATAATATTTTTAATGGTATCAACCTCAAAAAGATTATCAACATCTTGGAAAATACATGCAAGACGCTCTAGGCCCATACCGGTATCAATGTTCTTGGTTTTTAGTTCGGTGTAAGTACCATCACCCATATTGTTAAATTGTGAAAATACGTTATTCCATATTTCCATATAACGGTCGCACTCACAGCCGGGTTTACAGTCGGGGCTACCGCAACCATATTTTTCCCCACGGTCAAAATATATCTCAGAACAAGGACCGCAAGGACCTGTACCGTGCTCCCAGAAGTTATCTGCTTTACCAAGTTTAACAATTCTTTTAGCAGGAACGCCAATAACGTTTAGCCAAATGTTATATGCTTCATCATCTTCTTCATAAACCGAGGGCCAGAGTAACTCGGCTGGAATTTCCAAGCAATCAGTCAAAAACTCCCAAGCCCACGGAATAGCCTCGTCTTTAAAATAATCGCCAAAAGAGAAGTTTCCAAGCATCTCAAAGTATGTACCGTGGCGCGCCGTTTTACCAACACACTCAAGGTCAGGCGTACGGATACACTTTTGACAGGTAGTTACCCTGTTCCTTGGTGGTTTTTCCTCGCCTGTAAAATATTTTTTCATCGGTGCCATACCGGAATTGATAAGCAAAAGCGACTTGTCATTTATTGGAACAAGCGGAAAGCTAGGCAAGCGCAAGTGCTCTTTGCTTTCAAAAAAGCTTAAATATTTTTCTCTTAATTCATTTAGTGAAGTCCATTTCATTTTTTATCACCTATTTTTATGTTTTACATAAAGATTATTATATATTTATAAATATATAATGTCAATAGATTTGACTATAAATTATCGCGAATTGCATGCGAAACTTTATATATATCGCCACCGCCCATTGTAATTACAAGGTCGCCCTCTTCAGCTAAATCTTGTATTGCTTTTTTTGCCTCGTCAAACGATGCAACACAAACGCAGTTTTCGATATTTTCTGCAAGTTGCTCTGAAGTGATTCCGTATGTGTTTACTTCACGCGACCCCATAATCGGTGTAAGAATTACTTTATCGGCAATGGATAGTGCTTTTATGAAGTCATCTTTAAGCAAAGCAGTTCTTGAAAAAGTGAAAGGCTGAAAAACCGCAATAACATTATTATACTCCAACTGTTTTGCAGCCGAAAGTGTTGCTGCTATTTCTGTTGGATGATGAGCATAGTCATCAGCGTATGTTATTTCTTCTTTAGTACATAAAAACTCAAATCTTCTGCCGGCCCCTGTAAATTTTTCAGTAGCATTTTTAATATTCCCCGGGGCAACACCTAATTGATGAGCCACACTAAAGGCGGCTAAGGCATTTAAAACATTGTGTTTCCCAGGAATTTGCAAGCACAATTTACACAATAGACCATCTTTGTTATTAACATCTAATTCCAATCCTCTTTTGCCGGGTTTAAGATTAGTAGCATAATAGTCGTTTGAAGAATCCAAACCAAACGTAATTACATCGACATCCGAGTCAGCAACTGCTTTTTTACAAAGTGGGTCATCACCGTTAATGAAGGCTGTTTTACCCATTGTTGTAAACTTTCTAAAAGAGGCAACAAGATTATCCATCGTTTTAAAATATTCCATATGGTCATTATCAATATTAAGCAAAACCGTAATATCCGGGGAAAGTTGTAAAAATGTATCAACATATTCGCATGCTTCACAGACCATATATTCCGAAGCACCTGCCCTACCGTTTGCTTTAATTGCAGGAAGTAACCCTCCAATAACTGCAGTTGGGTCAAAATCGTTTAAATACAAAATTTGTGTTATCAAAGACGTAACAGTCGTTTTTCCGTGAGTACCGCAAACACCAATAACCTTATCGTACTTTCTGGTAATTGCGCCAAAAAGTTCAGAGCGTTCCATAATGTAAATCCCGCGTTTTTTAGCCTCAACAAGTTCAGGATTGTCTTGGGAGATCGCAGCAGAATATACAAGCAATTCTGCATCTTTAAGATTATCTGCACTGTGCCCTAATGTAACCTCTACTCCCATATTTTTAAGGCGCATTAAAGGGTCGCCAATATTATTATCAGAGCCGGTTATAGTATATCCTTGGCTATGCAAAATTTCGGCAAGAGGACACATGCCCGAGCCACCAATTCCAACCATGTGAATTTTCTTTATTTCATTCAAAAATTTTTCATTTTCTTTAATAATTTTCATTAAAGTTTGCTCCTTTAACAACTATTACTTTCTATTATATTGCCTTTTGAGTAAAAAATAAACAATTATTTTTAAATATTTATAAATTTAACAAATTACTATCTAAAGAATATACTGTACTAAAACTGTATTAGGATGATATTTATGGAAGATAACACTTTAAGAATCACTGTTATAGGCGGTGATAATAGACAAAAATTACTACACGAACATTTAATAAATCAAGGCTATAACTCAAATCAAGAAGCATATAACTGTTCTTGTAACTATAAAAATATTTCAAAAAGTGATGTAATAATTTTACCAACTGTTGCAACAAAGGACGGTTTTACTCTTAATGCGCCTGAGTGTGATGAAATAGTTGAACTTGATAATTTATTAGACAGCACAAAAACTTGCAAGCATATAGTTTGCGGTAATTTGCCTCAAAAATACAAAAAAAAGATATGCGATAACGGTACACAACTATTTCAATATACAGATAATGAAATATTTAAAACATTGAATGCAGTTCCAACCGCCGAAGGTGCGATAGCAATTGCTATTAGAGAAACAGATAAAACTATCTGTGGCAGTAAATGTCTAATTATTGGAAACGGCTGTATTGGGAAGGCGCTTACTAATATTTTAAAAGGCATGGGCGCAGTGGTTACCGTTTCAGCACGTAAAGAACTAGACTTTTCGTTACTTTGGGCTGACGGTACAGAATATATCAACACAAACACACTAAACCAACAAGAACTAAGTAAATTTGATATAATTTTCAACACAGTACCAAAAAGAATAATATCGCATAAGAAAATTTCCGAACTAACAAAAGAACATTTGATTATTGACTTAGCATCTATCCCCTATGGTTTTGATCATGAACGAAAAAACGAATTAGATTGCAATTTAATGCTTTCTTCATCTTTACCAGCAATTTACGCACCAAAAACTTCGGCTAAAGCTACACAAAAAGTGATAGAAAACTACTTGAAAGAGGTGGTAAAAAATGGATAAAATTAAATTAGGATACTGTATATGTGGTTCCTTTTGCACTATTTCACAAACATTGGAACAAATGAAATTGCTATCTAAAGATTATACCATAATACCTATAGTTTCAGAGGTTGTATCAACATATAATACTCGATTTGGAAAAGCCAAAGAAATAATTGACAATATAGAAAACATTTGCGAACGAAAAGTTATTAAAAATATAGTAGAAGCTGAACCTATAGGTCCCAAGAATATGACTGATATTATGATAATCGCACCTTGTACAGGCAACACCATGGCAAAACTCGCCGCAGGGATTGTTGATACAACCGTAACCATGGCGGCAAAGTCGCATTTAAGAAATTCAAGACCACTTATAATCGCACCTTCGACCAACGACGCATTAGGTGCCGCTGCTAAAAATATAGGTGCAATATTCAATTACAGAAACTACTATTTTGTGCCATTCAGGCAAGATGATAAAGATAAAAAACCGCGCTCAATGGTTGCGGATTTTAATTTAATTCCGCAAACCATTGAAGAAGCATTGAACGGTAAACAGATACAGCCAATGGTATTTTAGATTTCGATACACTTTTTCAAATAGAAAGAATATAAAATCTTTTTAGAAACCGGTTTATTGAATATTTCTTGCAAAGCGTTCGAATATAAATCAAGCTGTTTCTTATAGCGCGTTTTTAAAATATCTTCATCTTTAATCTTATCGGTTTTAAAATCAACGATAATAATATCATTATCATTTTCAATAATACAGTCAGCTACACCTTGAACGATAGAATATTCGCTATCATCGGTTATATCAGAGGATATTTCTTTTGCTTTA